>JACMOJ010000414.1 GCA_014378085.1 Burkholderiales bacterium
AAGATGCCCGCCCAGCTAAGCCAGGCGGCACAGTTGGCGCCAGACCTGCAAGCGAAGCAACTACGCCGAACCGAGGGCATTATCAATTCCATGACACCACTCGAACGTCGCAAGCCGGATCTACTTAAAGCTTCACGCAAACGAAGGATCGCGGCCGGCGCCGGCGTGACGGTACAGGAAGTGAATCGCATCCTGACGCAGTTCGAACAAATGCAGAAGATGATGAAAATGATGAGGGGCGGTGGTATTGCCAAGATGATGCGCGGTATGAAGGGCATGATGCCGGGGCTGCGTTGATTCGCCCAGCGTCAACTAACCTGATCCAGCAAGTTTCAATGGAAGCTTGCACCTAACTCATTGTTTTGGTTATAATTTCGGGCTGTCCTGCAAATACTGCTCAAAACAGGCCAACTTGCAGGCGTTACCCGTTCCCCGTTTGCAATGGGGCCGTTTCCGGTTCTCAATCGGATGATTTTCTAAACTAGGAGTTAGCATGGTCGTAATCCGCATGTCTCGCGGTGGTTCCAAGAACCGCCCTTTTTACAACGTCGTAGTTGCAGATTCCCGCAACCGTCGTGATGGTCGCTTCATCGAGCGCCTCGGTTTCTACAACCCTACGGCTGGCGAATCGGAAGAAGGCTTCCGTATCGCGATGGACCGCCTCGTATTTTGGCAGGGTCAAGGCGCACAGGCGTCCGACGCGGTAATGAAGTTGGTCAAGCGTGGCAAACAAGCCGCTGTTGCCAAGTAAGGTTCAGCCTAACGCCCTTTCTGATGCCGATGCAGTTGTGATGGCGCGCATTGCTGCGCCGTTCGGCATCAAGGGCTGGCTAAAGCTGCAAACGTTCACGGAGTATGCCAACAGTCTCGACCACTTTGATTCTTGGTTCGTGTCCTCCGCAAACGGCTGGCAAGAGGTAGAGGTTGAAGACTTCGCCGTGAATGTGAAGTCCGTCGTTGCCAAGTTAAAAGGCATTGACGACCGAACCGCGGCAGAGCAGATTGGCAAGCGCGATATTGCCGTGCCACGCAGTTGGCTGGATCAACCGGATGGTGACGAGTATTACTGGATCGATTTAATCGGCGCCAGCGTCGTTAACGAATCCGGCGAGTTGCTGGGAAACATTGAGACCTTGATGGAAACCGGCGCGAATGATGTGCTGGTCGTCAGGTCAGCGAAAAACGCAGGAAACAGCGCAGGCAATACCGAAATTTTGATTCCGTTTGTCAGTCAATATTTGGCGAACGTGGATCGGCAGAACAAAGTGGTCACCGTTCGCTGGGAACGCCACTGGCAGGAAAGTGAATCGAAAGATTCGAAGTAGCAACCCGGGAGTGGCGTGGTGAAACGATATGACGTAGTCACCTTGTTCCCGGAAATGTTTGACGCGATTGCCGATGCCGGCGTGACGCGGCGGGCATTAGACGAAAACGTGTGGGAGCTGAAATGCTGGAACCCGCGCGAATTTGTAGGAAACATCCATAAAACCGTTGACGATCGACCTTTTGGCGGTGGTCCCGGAATGGTGATGAAGGCAGAGCCGCTGCATCAGGCAATTACTGCGGCAAAACAACGCCATCAACAGTTTCAAGTGGCACCGAGGGTGATTTATCTCTCTCCGCAGGCAAGGCCGATGGTGGACGCCGACGTTAGGCGGCTTTCGAATGAGGAAGGGCTTATTTTCCTCTGCGGCAGGTATGAAGGCATTGATGAGCGCATTGTTGAAGCGCATGTCGATGAAGAAGTCTCAATTGGTGACTACGTGTTGTCGGGCGGTGAGTTGGCCGCGATGGTAGTTATTGATGCGATGGTAAGGTTATTACCCGGCGTATTAAACGACGGGGCGTCGGCGGTGGAAGATTCATATTCACCGGCGCGGGATGGGTTGTTGGATCATCCGCACTACACGCGCCCGGAAGTCTGGAGCGCTGGCGGAGAAGATTGTGTTGCACCGCCTGCACTGTTGAGCGGGAACCACGCGGAAATCGCCAAATGGCGGCGGCGTTTGGCAATCGAAACAACATGGAAGCGTCGCCCTGAATTGTTGGCTGGGCTGACGTTGAGTAAAGAAGAGCTGCGATGGCTTGAGGAAATCAAACAATCGCACGAGTCTTAAGAATTGCAGAAGCAAGTAGTACTAAAGCAGGCACACAACAACGTAGATTTCGAATTTATGATCGAGCGTTGCGCTGTGTGATTAGGTCGATCGGAGTGGAGCCGCTTTCTACCCCCACCTCTATCACCATTGATAAACGAAAGGAAACAATATGAATTTGATTCAACAACTGGAACAAGAAGAAATTGCGCGCCTCGGCCGCAAGATCCCTGATTTCGCCCCCGGCGACACGGTGATCGTCAACGTCAACGTGATCGAAGGTGAGCGCAAACGTGTTCAGGCCTACGAAGGTGTGGTCATCGCCAAGCGTAATCGCGGGCTGAACTCATCGTTCATCGTTCGCAAAATTTCGTCTGGCGAAGGTGTCGAGCGTACGTTTCAATCCTACGCGCCGACCATCGCTTCGATCGAAGTGAAGCGTCGCGGTGATGTACGTCGCGCCAAGCTCTACTACCTGCGCGATCGTTCCGGCAAATCGGCACGTATCAAGGAAAAGCTGGACTACGTGTCCACACAGACCAAGGGCGAATAAGCGCAAAAGCAAATTCGTTTTTGTCTCAAAAAAAGCCGCAAACTTGTTCTGCGGCTTTTTTTCGTTGATCGTTAAATCGTTCCCGTCAGAGAGAGCGACTGACGATCAGGACGCTCGAACTTCACTGAGCAATTCTGGGTGGCGATCAAGCACCTTGAGTAGTTTCACCAGCGCCAGTGGCGGACGTGTTCTGCCATTTTCGTAACGGGAGAACGCATTGACCCCGCCACCGAAAATTTCAGCGGCTTCCTGTTGATCCAACGCCAGCTTCTTACGCACGCTTGCGATGAATGCCGGATCAATAATCGATGCATTGACCTGCTTGTTGAATTCCAACATCGCCGCACTTGTTCTATTGGATTCCGCTGCGTCCAGTACAACCTCGCCGCAGGCAGGGCAATAGTCGCCCTTAACGTGCGGAATAGATGTCGTCTCCCCCTTGTATGTGTACGGCTGGTCACGGGTGTCGTGCACTAGTTTGGCTGCTGCGCAGTTTGGGCATTTCATGTTCCTAACTCCTTGAATGACACGATGAGCACATCATCGATAACCGTCAGTTTTAAGTAGACCTCGCCTGCAGTCGTCATCGGTCGATACACGTCCTGCCAGACCCGATGGTCCGCATGGGTCGTCATGCTCTTGTGGAAATCGTCTAGGTTTAGCCGCATCACTACCTCGACGATGGCGGCGAAATCAAAACCTAGCGCCGCGCCGCCTGCCAACGCAGACATCGTTGAGCGAACCCTACCTGCCTCTATCATTGTTTTGACAAGCGCAAGTTTGCAGTGCGGCGTTGATTTCCCCATGCGCCATATTAACCTACTTGGTTATTTTTCAAGTTGGTTGATTCTCGTCTTGTTTGTGACAGCAACCAAAATGTTGACAAAAAGACACCATAAAGTTATCGTTATGGACTTATCTGGACGCCAGTGGAGGCCGTCGTGAGCGAAGTGATGACCATCAAACAAATGCCTGCCGATTTGAAGCGATATTGGGCCGAGGAAGCGAAAAGGCACGATCGCTCAATGAATAAGGAGGTGCTTCGCGTACTCGAAGAGGAGCGCGCTCGTCGCGAAGCGGCTAAGTCTCCCGGCAAAGATCTGGACAGCATCCTCGCGGCGGCCCGTCGGCTACAGAGCTTTGCGGTAGTCGATCAACGGCCCATTGACGATATCTTGTATGACGAGCAAGGCATGCCAAAGTGAACGGCCTCGAAGCTGGAGTCGTCGACTCGTCGGCATTGATCTGCATCGCCAAGAGTGAACCTGCCGCCGGTATGTTTCTCCTTGAGATGGGGAAGACGGGCAAGCTGTATCTCGCTGCGCCGACGTATGCTGAAGTGATTCTCGCAACGATGTCCCTTCAAGGAGGTCATGCCATCGATGCGATGGACGGGCTCATCGCCTCCCTAAAAATCGAGACTGCGGATTTTAGCGGCGATGACATCCTGGTGTACAAAAATGCCGCGATGAAGTATCACGTGAAATCAAAGCCCTCGGGTTCACTCAACATGGGCGACTTGTTTTCACTGCAACTCGCAATGAAAATGAATTTGCCTTTGTTTTTCCAAGGCAAAGATTTTCTGAAAACCCCGGTGAAGAACGCCATGAAAATGCTGGGGTACGAAATGAACGAAGATAATCTTGGCGTACCAACCGTGCACGGCAAAATTTAGTTCAAGCAGCATGTGCAACTAAAGTTGGCGCGCCACACTCAACCACAGCGGGATCGACAACATCCCGAACAGCGTGCTCACCGTGATGCCTTGCGCCACGATAGGCCCATCGCCCCCCATACGCACCGCGAGGATATACGCAGACGTCGCCGTCGGCAGCGCGCCAAACAGCACCACCATATCGAAGTAAATACCACTCACCCCAAGCCACTTTGCCACGCCAATCGCCACCAGCGGCATCACAACCAACTTAATCAGCGTGTTGTAGGTAATCAAGGTGGCGTTGGAACCGACATTGGTCAGGGTTAACGCCGCGCCAACCGCCAGCAGCCCACACGCGAGGGACGCCGCCCCCATACGAGAGATCAGCATCTGTGCGACTTCCGGTAGCGGTAAGCCGGATAGGGAGTAAAGAACACCGCCGACCGTTGCGATGATCAATGGATTCTGTACTAACTCTTTGAAGATCGAGACTTCGGCATGTTTTGCCAGCATCCAGACCGAGGCGACATTGCACAACGGCACAACAATGCCAATGACAATACCAAACGCTGCGATACCGGCTTCCCCGTGCAAACGCCCGGCGATCGCTAAACCAATGTAGGAATTGAAACGAAACGCCGTCTGGAAACTCGATGCGTAGGCTTTGTTATCACTTTTGATGATCCACTTAGCCGCATACGCCACCAATATTCCGACCACAACTGTGGCGATTGCCGTCTTCAACGCGGGAGCAGCCGCGACAAAATCCAGCTTCTGTTTGGCAATGGAGTTAAACAACAGCGCCGGAAACAACACGTAGTAAATAAGTTTTTCCAGCCCGCCCCAAAAGTCTCGCCCCCAGCTGGTAATTCGATTAAGCAAGAATCCGAACAGGATGAGCGCGAAATCGGGAATGAGCAAAATGGCCAGTGACATCACAAAATTATAGGGCGCTGGCGCATCCGCAAGCCACACACGACGATTGATGATTAATCTTTTCGGCTGACACGACAGGTTGGAGTAAATTGTCCACTTCTCAGCCCATCGATAAAACACGTGTTCTCTACTACCTCGATGTTTGCGATTTTTGAGCAGGCGCGTGCGCTTGCGCCTGGCACCACGGCGGCAATTGTCATCGCCATTGCGGCGTTGTTTCTGGCCGAACACTACGGCGCTTCAGCGATGTTGTTTGCACTCTTGCTGGGCATGGCGCTCAATTTTCTTGGGCAAGAAGGCCGCACCGTTGCGGGCGTGCAGTGGAGCGCATCTACCGTTCTGCGCATCGGTATCGCTCTACTGGGGTTAAGGATCACCACTTCAGAAATCGCGCAGCTGGGTTGGCCGGTGACGGCGATGGTGGTGGTTGCAGTAGTGCTAACCATTTGTGTCGGCGCATTTCTTTCGCGTTTCACCACCGGCACCAGAGATTTTGGTGTTCTCACCGGCGGATCCGTTGCAATTTGTGGGGCATCGGCGGCCTTGGCAATTTCCGCCGTGTTGCCGCGTCACGCCAATTCTGATCGCGACACCACCTTCACGGTAATTGGCGTAACGGCCCTGTCAACCGTCGCGATGGTGGTCTATCCACTCATCTCACATGCACTGGGTTTTAGTGACCGTCATGCCGGCATATTTCTCGGCGCCACCATCCACGACGTTGCCCAAGTGATCGGTGCGGGTTATTCGGTTTCAACCGAAGCAGGCGACACGGCCACTGTCGTTAAGCTACTGCGGGTGGCGATGTTGTTGCCCGTCATCCTCGTATTGTCGATCATATTGCGGCGGGGACAAAATCAAAGCGCGGACGCGGGCACGACCAAACGACCGCCGTTGTTGCCGTGGTTCGCGGTCGTTTTTGGCCTGCTGGTCATCGTCAATAGCGTCATCATGATTCCAAAAGGGATCAGCAGCTTTTTTAGTGAAGTGTCGCGATTTCTCTTGGTGACCGCCATCGCGGCTATCGGCATGAAAACGCAGCTAAAGGAACTGACGGTGTTGGGTTGGCGGCCGGTCGTCTTGATTGTCTCCGAGACTCTGTTTCTCGCCCTGCTGGTGGTGCTGGTTCTGCAATGGATACGTTGAATAGCACCGCAGTTGATCAATTTGACGCACGTCTGATTGCCCCGTTTGGGGTGATTGGCATCACGGCTGACGATCATGCCGTGACTTCCATCGTTTTCCTAAGCAATGACGTCGGCGCAAAGGCACCAAAGAAGAACACGCTCGCTCACCTGGCATGTGTGCAACTAATGTCGTATTTCAATAACCCCAAGTTTGTCTTCGATTTGCCAGTGCGCCTCTCGGGTAGTAAACATCAGCTCGATGTCTGGCACGCCATGCAAAACATTCGCGCCGGCACCACCCTCACCTACGGCACACTTGCAGAACAAATTGGTTCTAATGCGCGTGCGGTGGGAACCGCCTGCGGTAAAAATCCGGTACCGATTGTGGTGCCCTGCCATCGAATCGTTGCCTGTTCAGGGCTTGGTGGCTTTATGGGCGGCAAACGCGACGATCCACTCGCCATCAAACGTTGGTTACTCAACCATGAGGGGGCGGCTGCGGCAGTGACTGCTGGTGGCAAATTTGCGGGCAAGCCTGCCGCGACGGCTGCACTGTTCTAGGCGTGTCGATGACAACTCGTGCCTACGACGCGTTGATTGATCAGTTCACGGACAGTCTTTGGCTCTCCGATGGCCTTGCCAAAAACACCATTGAAAGTTACCGGCGCGACCTCGTTCAGCTTGACGCTTGGCTCAGCACACAAGGACGCAAAGATGCCCCCACCCTCACCACCCTCACCACCCTCACCACCCTCACCACGCTCGACAGCACCGATTTGCAGGCCTATTTTGCCCATCGCATCACCGTCGACCGCGCCAGCCCAAAAACCACCGCGCGGCTCACATCAACACTCAAGCGCTTCTACCAGTACCTGCTCCGCGAAAAATTAATCGAAGTCGATCCGAGTGCGGCGATCGAGGCGCCCAAACTGCCGCGTGGCCTACCAAAATCATTGTCTGAAGCCGACGTTGAATCGCTGCTCGCCGCGCCGGATGTCGATACGCCGCTTGGCCTGCGTGATCGCGCGATGCTGGAAACCCTTTACGCTGCGGGACTGCGGGTGACGGAACTGGTCGGTCTACCGCTCGCGCAATTAAGTCTGAATCAGCAGGTAGTACGCGTCATGGGTAAAGGCAGCAAAGAGCGCCTGGTGCCGCTGGGCCAAGTGGCTGCCGAGTGGTTAACCCGTTACATCAGCACCGCACGCAATCAAATTCTTGATGGCCGCATCTCCAACGACCTGTTCATTACCGTACGCGGTGCAACAATGTCGCGACAGATGTTCTGGAACATCATAAAACGTTACGCGGTAAAAGCTGGCATTCATGCGTCAATTTCGCCGCACGTGCTGCGCCACGCATTTGCGACTCACTTGATTAATCACGGTGCAGATCTTCGCGTGGTGCAGCTACTGCTCGGCCACGCTGACATCACCACCACACAGATCTACACCCACGTCGCGCTCGAGCGCTTGAAAGCAATTCACGCTGAACATCATCCTCGCGGCTAATCTAGCCAAACATCTTCAACCCCACCTTTTCGCATGATTAAACACTCTGAAACTCCCGCGACCATGATGCTAAAACAGCACGGCGTCAGTTACGGCGAACATATCTATGAATACGTTGAGCACGGCGGCACCAGTGTTTCGTCAACGTCGTTAGGCGTGATCGAACACCATGTCGTGAAAACGTTGATTTTTGAAGATGACAAACGCGCCCCGATGTGTGTTCTGATGCACGGCGACCGCAAGGTCTCAACCAAAGAACTGGCGCGACAGATTGGCGCAAAACGGGTTGCGCCGTGCAAGCCCGAAGATGCCCACCGACACTCGGGATATCAGGTTGGTGGCTGTTCACCATTCGGCCTGCGTAAACCCATGCCGATTTATCTGCAGAAGTCCGTGCTGGACTTAGAACGCATCTACATCAACGGGGGTAAACGCGGTTTTCTGGTGTCGATGCTACCAGCGGAAGTGGTACGTGTCGTAAAGCCGACGTTGGTGGATGTCGCGCTGGCTGAATAACTGGCGCTAGAGGATCCTCGCGATTACCGTGAACAACAGCGAAATCAAGATGGTTGTTGTGATCGGCAAACGAATTTGCCGCCCTCTAAAACGAAAGTTTAAATCGCCGGGCAATCGCCCCAACCCCAGCTTGTTCAGTGTGGGTGCCAGCAGCCCAAGCAGGATGACGCCGGCAACAATGACCAATATCCACTTCAGCACACGTTAGCCCAACATTGAGTCATTTGCTCCGTTTGAGGCAGGCTGGGATTTTGCAACGCTTGGATCATGGCGCGAGCGGGCGATGGTGACGCCGACTTTCTTGACGCCACGCATATGCCCGATCTTGGCCACGCTGATCTTGACCCACTCAGCGTGAAAATCGTTGAACAGCACCTGCGTGATGTGTTCTGCAAGCGCTTCAAGGAGTTTGAATTTTGCTTCTGCGAGGTCACTGCGCACACGCTCGACCACTTTGCCGTAGTCAATCGTGTCACGGATTGAGTCGCTGCTGCCGGCACGGTGCGTATCGAGGCCGATATCAATGTCAAACTCAAGTGTTTGCGGGCGTTGCTGCTCCCACTCGTAGACCCCGATCCAAGCGTCGGCGCGAAATTCACGTATAAAAATGATGTCCATTTATCGGATCGTAACTGCACGCCGCCGCAAGAAAATTCTTGTCAGTCGCGCGCATGGTTGATGTCAGAGCGGGCGCACACCCGCCCGGGTGAGTTAGGTTTTAGTTGAGTTTGCAAAGATGCGCTTGCAAACCCATCCCCGTTCGTATTGCCTACCGCTTCCCTATTGTAAAGTAGTGGCTCATGAATACCTTGATTGCCGTTACCGGCGCCTACCTCATCGGCTCACTTTCATTTGCCGTCATCGTCAGCAAGCTGATGGGGCTGCCCGATCCGCATTCCTATGGGTCGGGCAATCCGGGAGCGACCAACGTGCTGCGGACCGGCAAAAAAGCGGCGGCGCTGCTTACCTTAATCGGTGACGCCGGCAAAGGCTGGTTTGCGGTTTGGTTGGCCGGGCGTATGGCCAGCGATTTTTCACTCACAGACGCCACCCTCGCCGCTGTTGCACTTGGCGTGCTCCTCGGGCACTTGTTCCCCATTTTTTTTCGATTTCAAGGCGGCAAAGGGGTCGCTACGGCAGCCGGGATACTGCTCGCCATCAATGTTTGGCTGGGGCTGGCGACACTTGCGACGTGGTTGATCATTGCCGTGTTCTTTCGCTACTCGTCGTTCGCCGCACTGGTGGCGTCGATCTTCGCACCGTTTTACACCGCGTATTTGTTTGGCTTCACGGCATATTTCTACGCCGTGTTTGTCATCTGCGCCTTATTAATTTGGCGGCATCGCGAGAACATCACGAAACTGATCAACGGGACCGAGTCGAAACTCGGTGGCAAAAAGACGTCGGAGCCTCCGTCCGGCATATCGCATTGTAGAGAGAAACCCTAGTATTGACGGGCATTTTCAGCTGTTTTTGCTTGAAAACGCCCGCTAATAAAGGACTTTTGCTGTATTTCTTCTTCGATCTGTTCTCCCTGTCAGTCACCCGAACAGGGCTTTGAGTCCGCTCGAATTGCAGCCTATCGCGCGGAACCCAAAAGTGTTTGATAAACACTTGCGCAACGCGCTGAACGTCCATAGACTTCCTCGCCTGACGATCTTCCTCACCCGTTAATCAAATAAACTTTTCAAGGCTATTTATGAATCAGTCTTCTAAAACGCTGCTACGGCTTTTTTCAGCTGCCTGTGTATCGTGGCTCGCCACCAGCGCAATGGCGCAAGCGACCACAGAAAGTCTTACTGCCGAGGCGACCGCCATCAAGGCCAGCTCCATTCCGCTGGAAACATTTCTGCGACGTCCTGAGTTCCAAGATATGTCGCTCTCGCCAAGCGGCGACTCTCTGGCTGCTGTCTCGCCGTTTAAGGGTCGCGGAAATTTGGTTGTCATTGACCTCACCCAGCGCAGCCGCCGCCTGCTAACCAGTTTTGAAACAACCGACGTCGCCAACTTCTACTGGGTTAACAATAAGCGTATTTGTATGCGGGTTTCGGACGGCCAGGACGTGACCGGCAACTTCAACTATCGCGGTACGTTTTGCATCAATACTGACGGAACGGAGTTTGCCGATTTCACCCGTATTGATAAGAAGAACAGCATGGACCAGGGCCGCACCATCTTGTTCAACCCTGTTCGTCCAGTCGGCGGTGACTCGGTCGAATACATCGTGGCGATGCCAGCGCGTTCGAGAGCGTCGAACGATCTCTATCGCTTCAACACGATCACCGGTCGTTATACGCTTCTCACTTTCAACAGCCCAGGCGACGTCCAGCGTTGGGTACTCGATCGAAACCAAGTGCCCAGAATCGCTGTCACCAGCGAACCCCGCCAAGGGAATGAGACTTTCACACGTATCGGCATCTGGCATCGCGAAAGCGCCGATGCAAAGTGGGAAAAGTTATATGAAAACCGTCAAACGTGGGGCGTTACGGTCGGCGACGCAATCGCACCGGTCGCTTTCGATTTCGACAACACCACTGTCTACATGGCCTCCAACATCGGCCGCGACAAAATGGCGATCTTCAAGTACGACACCAAAACCAAGAAATTTGGAGATCTCGTTTTTGAACACCCCCTGATCGATGTCGAAGGCGGATTGTTGTTCAGCAATGAAAAGAAGAAGTTAGTGGGCATTCGTTATAGCGCGGAAATGCCGACCACAAAATGGTTCGACACCGAGTTGGAAACACTACAGAAGCAAATTGACGCAGCCATTCCCAACAACGTCAACAACATCGGCGTCGTTGAAGAGAAATCAAAGCGTCTGCTGATGATCTCTGCTTCGCCGACTAACCCCGGCCAATACTTCCTCTATGACAACGAGACTAAGTCGATTGAGCCGTTGGTAAAACGTCGCGACTGGCTACCCCCTGCGAGCATGCCGGAGCGCAAGTTCATCAAATACAAGGCGCGTGATGGCATGGAAATCCCGGCGTGGGTCACCATCCCGAAAGGCAGCAGTGGTAAAAATCTACCCATGGTTTTGCACATTCACGGCGGACCACAAGTACGCGCCTACAACGGCGTGCAATGGCAGGGTCGTACACCCGTCGCTCAGTTCTTGGCATCACGCGGATACGTCGTTCTTGAACCGGAGCCACGTGGCTCAACCGGCTTTGGGCGCAAACACTACGAATCCTCCTACAAGCAGTGGGGACTCAGCATGCAGGACGACCTCACGGATGGTGCGTTACATCTTGTCAAAGAAGGTTTAGTCGACAAGAATCGTATGTGTTTGTACGGCGGTTCCTATGGCGGCTACGCGAGTTTGCAGGGTGTCGTTCGTGAACCTGAGCTCTGGAAGTGCACGGCTCCAGTGGTGGCTGTGACAGATCTATTTTTGTTACAACAGGTGCAACACTCTGACATCGCCGAACGCGGTGATAATTCGCTAGACACCGAATTTACGGTCGCGGTCGGTGACAGCAAACGTGACGAGGCGCAGTTCACTAAAACTTCGCCCGCCCGCAACGTCGACAAAATTAATATTCCGGTGCTACTGTCGATGGGCTCTGACGACCGCCGCGTACCAATTATTCACGCCAACGATTTCGTCAAAAAGATGCAGTCGACAGGGCGAGGAAACTTGGTTGAATACGTGGTGTACAACGGTGAAGGTCACGGCTTTAACAAAGATGCCAACGTGCTCGATCACTTTTCACGCCTTGAAAAATTTCTCGCGAAATATATTGGCGATGAGTCACAAAAGCGTCAGGTTGCTTCCAAGTAGCCCGCGCGCGTCGTAGTAGTACAAACACAGCACCAACACAGCAATCAAAGGGCACTCGTTACGAGTGCCCTTTTTTATCCTGCTGCAAGATACCTATCTGCAATTCATTTGAGACCTCTGAAATGATGAAATCAGCATACCCAACGCAATGGCTTGTCAAAATTTGCCGCCGCATACTCACCCTCTCCACCTTCTCCACCTTCTCCGCACTTTCCGCGCTATCGGCGCTGTCAGCGCTTGCAGCCCCCGTTGCCGACGCCACAAAAGCGGCGGTGAAGCTCACCCTGGCACAAAACACAGCATACGAATTTATTGTTAACGTTGACTATGAGAAGCAACGATATCGATTCGTGACATTTATCCCCAACTTCGAGTCAACGGTAGATGGGCTAGCCCAACAACGCTCGTTGATGGGTTGGAAGGGAGACTATCTATTCGTCCGCCACCAGTGCGGCCAAGCGGCAGAGTGGCGATGCATTGTTGACCAAGTCTTTACTGTTGCCAACAATCAGCTAATCCATGTAGGCGCTGTGGAAAGTGCGGATTGCAAAGCGCTAGGATGCAAGTACCAGAGGGCAACCGGCATCTTCAGCGATTTGTACGACGTCTACCAGGTCAACCCCGTGACGGGCGCAACAGACGCACCGCCGCTGACGATCGCCCGACGTGTGCAGGGCGGCGCGCTCGTCAGCGATCTTGATGAAACTTGGAAAATGAACGAGTCGCTCTATCGGGCAAGCCTCGCCTGCTTGGACCAAGTCGCGGGTTTTGGGTTTGAAACCCCATGCGCGAATAAGCAATCTGCGTGGAGCGCATTTATCGTAATCGCCAAGCTCGCCCACTACACCAACAGGACTAAGGAGCGTGAATCACTATTCGACGTGCAAGCGGCAAGTTATTGCGCCAAGTCCGCCGATCCTCGATGCAAGTGGCGCGTGGCCGGCGTTCAAGATTACTTTCAGCGCTTCCAGCCGGGCGCGAACCCAATCTACATTGCGTCACCGGTGGCACTTGTGAGCACCACGACCGCCGAGCCCAACGCAATGCAAATCGAAAAACTCGAGCCGGGAAAGCCGATCAAACTGAAGTTATAGCGCGCGTGGGCGGAGTGTCTCTGTGTCTTGCGGGGGCAACCTCAACTCCCCAACAACCATTTGTAGAAAACGCAGCTGCGCGTAGAAGATAAAGTTTTG
>JACMOJ010000415.1 GCA_014378085.1 Burkholderiales bacterium
CTACCCACGGACGCTACAACTAACAGCAGCCCCCCAGTCATCAAGACCAGAGTACTGCCCTCAAGAAATGTACCCCCGAGTACACCAAGAAAAACTGGCGAGGAGGCTGCAAGAATGATTGCGGCGACTGAAAGAATGTTCGGCATGCTGCTGGCGGCAAACAGGTGGACGCGCGCGATGCGCCACAGAAATAGTAGCGACAACCCGTGGAAACTACCGATCACGATGCCGACCAAGGCGCTGTGCCACCCAGCTTGAATCATGAAGTAGAACGGTAGGTAACCCAAAGGATTTAAATACCGCTGCGCGCTGGAGCCCATAAAGTCTGACGACAATGAGTAGTTAAGAAACGCGTGCGCGGTGTACAAGTGGTAGTTGAGCAAATCCCAATTTGTATCCTTTCCAAGCAAGATCGTAGTGATGGCCCCAAGCGCCGCAGACACGACCGCTTGTAGCGAGAGCCCGCCGAGGCCACGGCCCTCTGCAATTCGGGTGAAAGATTTTGTATATGACATGATTTGCCGGCCGCGTTGATCCCCGACTAAGCGACGTGAAGTTGTGGCGTACTGCCAACTTCAGACACGGGGGCTTTTCATCGAGTTAAACAGTTCTTGGTACTGGGAAACGCAGGTCTTCCACGACCAATTGCGTCGAGCAAACTCAACGCCTGACATCGATTTACTTGGATGCTTCGCAATGTCTTGAATTGCGTCTCGGATTGCCGCAGCCCAGTCGCCACTAGCGGCGCTTCCCTCAACGGCTACGGCGTAAACGTGATCCGAAACGCCCTTAAGCGCATTTGCGGTTTCGGGGCTGACCATGGCTGCGACGCCACACGCCATCGCCTCTTGCACCACCAACGGGAAGCCTTCGCCTACGCTAGGAAGAATTACCAAGTCCGCCGCTTGATAAAGGTGCACAAGCCGCGACTGGGGCACATTTTGGATAACCCGTACATTCGGTAGATGCCATTGTGTTGGGTCAATTGGCCCGCTGCCGGCGAGCACCCATTGGCAATCATTGAGATCCTCTGCCAAATACCGGATCAGGAGCACACCTTTCTTTTCGACAAAGCGGCCGACAAACAGAACAACGGGCCTGTCTGCGGCTAGGCCCCACGACTCCCGGCGCCGAGCGCGCTCATTCGCATTTGCAGGCGTGAATAAATTTGTATCTACTCCGTTGGGGATGAGGAGTGGTGCCCGAGCCAGCCGTGAAAATTTCGAGAAATACTGACTTACCGTTGAGCTGATAAACACCACCTGCGACGCGCATTTGAGTGAAATTGCACCGATGGTTGAGTTAAGCAACGCTAGAACGTTTCTGGCGACAACGCTGCGGTATGGGATAAATCCGATGTGTTGGGTGATTAAAATTGGAACGTTGTGTCGCAGCGCGGCGATCAATGCCAACAGATTTGCGGCGTAGATATAGTCGTGGATATGAATGAAGTCAGCGTGGGCGATTTCTCGCCACAGTCTCACGCAGGCCCGAAATGATGGAAGCGGGTAGGGTAGTCCCAACAGCCTCTCGACACCATTCCAACAAGGCATTGGGCAGAACTCTATGTTTGTAATCGCATCAGGTGTCGCGTCGCAGTCGCTCGCGAACCATTTAATTTGATAATCCCAATCGGCAACCAGTCCCCGGGCGATTTGATTCGCAACGCCTTCAACTCCCCCACCGTGCGCGGGAAAATAATGCGTGATAACGAGAAGTTTGCGAGCGGGTAGATTAGGCAAGTGAAGGGCGAGTCCGTGATCCAACGATTTCAAACAGATTCAGAATATTAATTCATTAATTAAACGGTAGCATTCGCTCACGCCGCCTGAATACAAAGTGGCTGATCTAAAATCGTCAAACTTTCCCTTGCGTCTGTGATCCCAATGTCAAATCCCTTCACGTCCGCGCCGTCACATTCCAACA
The DNA here is from genome assembly GCA_014378085.1 of Burkholderiales bacterium. The sequence continues at coordinate 1,927 of JACMOJ010000415.1, forward strand.
TCGAAGTCAGCGTCGTGATGCCCTGTTTGAATGAAGAGCGCACGATTCTAGCTTGCATTGTCAAGGCGCAATCAAGTTTTAGGAAAATGAAAATTTCTGGGGAGGTTGTGATTGCGGACAACGGTTCGACGGATCGTTCTGTAGAAATCGCAGAAGGCGCTGGCGCCCGCGTTGTTTTCCAACCGGTCAGAGGATACGGCGCGGCGCTGCTTGCGGGAATTGACGCGGCGCTGGGGGAGATAGTGGTGATGGGGGATGCAGACGATTCATACGACTGGTCAGAGATCGAGCCTATGGTCCGAGCGGTCCGCGAACGCCATTCTCTGGTGGTAGGCAACCGTTTCCAGGGAGGCATCCGCCCGGGTGCAATGCCATTCCTCCACCGCTACTTGGGTAACCCGGTGTTGAGCTTCATCGGTCGGTTGTTTTTCCGCTCGCCCATTGGCGACTTCCACTGCGGAATGCGCGCCTTCCGAAAATCCGACATCACGCAGCTTCAACTTCGCACGACCGGTATGGAATTTGCCAGTGAGATGATCGTCAAGGCATCACTTCAAAAGCTGAGCATTGGGGAAGTGCCAGTGGTGCTTTCGCCTGACGGACGGGATCGCCCCCCGCACCTTCGCACATGGCGCGACGGCTGGCGACATCTGCGTTTTTTGCTGCTGTATAGCCCGCGGTGGCTGTTTTTGCTGCCGGGAGCATTTCTGTTCGCGGTCGGCCTATTGGGCATGTTGGTGATCGGTAGCAATTCGCTCGTAATTGGTAGGATCGGACTAGACATTCATACTTTGGCCTATGCTGGCGCGTTTGTTGTTCTCGGTATGCAAATGCTTTTGTTCGCGGGCTTTTCAAAATTCATTGGTCAGGAGGGTGGATGGCTTCCCGAGAACCCGCGATTCAGCAAGCTCGTATCCCTTATCTCGCTTGAACTAGGTCTCATCCTGAGCCTCGCGTTATTTTTCGGCGCGGTGTTACTCTCAGTTGGCGCGCTTGGCATTTGGTCAGACGCTAACTTCGGAGGCCTAGACCCGCGCGTGACCATGCGCTGGGTGGTACCTGCGGTGACCATGTTGGCGCTTTCTGGCGAGATCCTCTTGGCATCGTTTTTTCTGGAAGTGCTGAGGATGCGGATCCAATACTCAAGCTCAAGCGCAACTGTTTCGACAAAAGCGAAGCAGGAAGTTGGTCAGTCATGAATGCTTACCGGCAGCGAATTTGGACTGAGTTAGACCAAGTGCTGAGTACCATCGGTCCACTTCGACAGGCGCTAGACTTTGGCAGTGGAGATGGTTGGTTCACTCAACAAGTCCGCTCGTCAAACCATGCCGTAGACGTAGTCCCGATTGATGTGAAGCGGCGCGCTGAAGTCTTTGCTGAGCCGCAACTGTATGAAGGCGAGCGCCTGCCATTCGACGATCGCGCATTCGATCTCGTCTATTCAGTGGATGTTCTTCATCACTGCCCCGACCCCATTCGCCAGCTAGATGACTTGGCTCGCTGCACGCGGCGCTATCTTTTACTGAAGGACCACACCTATGACACGGTGCTCGGTAAATATGCGTTGGCGGTGATGGACGAGTTGGGTAACCGTCGCTTTGGCATCCCGTCGGTCTATCAGTATCAATGCGGCAAATCGTGGCATCTGCACCTGCTCAAATCAGGTTTCGCGCCGGTCCGATATGTTCACCCCATGAGATGTCATGTTGGATTGTTGGGTGCCCTGACGAACGGCTTGCAATATTTGGCGCTCTACGAGCGATCACCCGACTCCGTAGGATGACGGCGAGACTGGCGAAAACTCCACGTCCGGTGGATGCAGAAATTTATAAACATCATGGCGGCTCCGACGACCACGCCCGCCACTAAATACTGTACGTGCAGCAAGGAAGTCAGAATAGCCATCAGCAAGAGGGTGAGTGGCGCGCTGCTAAGATTTACGGAAAGGTAGCGCCCTAGTTCTCGAAGCGCGCCGATCGAAGTCGAGCGAAACGTCCAGAGTCGGTGCAACCACCAGCCGATCACATTAACCACCACAAGCGCCAATACCATTGACAACAGGTAATGCAAACCTAGCCCGTCCGTAAACAAGTAAAGCAGGCCGATGCCCATCAGAAAGCAAAATCCTCCCACTGTGGCAAACCTGAGGAATTCGGTAAGCGATGCCGTTGACTTGTGCTGCATAGAGAGTTTAGTGAACAAATTTTGGTAGGCGACTAATCAAGGAGTATGGCATGGCGCAGGACAATGAACGCTTGAATGCGCCGTATTGGCGCCATGATGGATACACGCTACGGCGGCTGAGGACATCAATCGAAGCGTTGACGCAAACATTTTTTGGGGAGATAGGTTTGCTGCCTTCTGTAGAGAAAAAAATTGTCGTTGACCTCGGTGCGGGGAGCGCGCCGTACCGTTCGCTGTTTGTTGAACGCGGATGCCGCTACATTACCTGCGACATTCCAAGTGCGGAGGCGGTGCCAGGCGCTGCTGATTTGACGATGGCGACAGGCAGCCCAGTCGCATTGGACGCCGAAGTTGC
>JACMOJ010000416.1 GCA_014378085.1 Burkholderiales bacterium
TGCGACGGGTTATGTGCGCATAAAGGGCGTCAATAAACAGGAGGCTCGCGCCGCGACGGGAATGATGATCAGCATTGATCGCACCCGCATGGCGATCCGCGACCGTATGCAGGCGGTGCTGAAGGATCAACCCTATTCAGGAGTCTTAATCGCACTCGCCATCGGCGAACAAAATGCGATCCCGGCGGCACAATGGAAGACGTTTTGGCGGACTGGTACCGGCCACTTGATGTCAATTTCAGGGCTGCATATTACGATGGTCGCAGCATTACTGTATTGGCTTGCGTTCCGCATTTGGGCGCGGCTGCCACAGTTGACGGCGCGAATTCCGGCGCAACGTGTCGCGGCAGTGGTGGGGGCCGCCACCGCACTTGCGTATTCCCTGATTGCCGGCTTTTCCGTGCCGACCCAACGTACTTTCTTTATGTTGCTGGTGGTCGCAATCGCCTTGACTATTGGCCGCGGAATCTCTGCATCGGGTATTCTGGCGTTTGCACTGTTTGGCGTGGTGTTGCTTGACCCCTGGTGTGTATTAGCGCCCGGATTCTGGTTGTCGTTTGGTGCCGTGGCGATGATTTTCTATGTCACCGCGCATCGAACTGGGCAACTAAGTGCATTGCGCGCGGCTTTTTTGACACAGATCGCGGTGACGCTTGGACTACTGCCGATGACATTGGCTCTGTTCCAAGAAGTGTCGGTGATTTCACCTATTGCGAATGCGCTCGCCATACCAGTCGTAAGCTGGGTCGTTGTACCCATTACTTTGTTGGGTGCGTTGTTGCCAGCGGGCTTGTCAGATATCACCTTGCAGCTCGCACATTGGGTCATGAGCCTTACCTACGAATGCCTGTCTTGGCTCGCGGCGATGCCCAACGCGGTTTGGCAATCGCATGCGCCGGCAATGTGGACGGTGGGGCTGGCAATGGTCGGCGTGGTCGTTGTGATGATGCCGCGCGGTTTGCCGATGCGCTGGATGGGTGCACTCGCGTTGCTGCCGATGTTTTTTGTGTTGCCACCGGCACCCAAGCCTGGCGAGTTGTGGCTGACCCTGCTCGACGTTGGCCAAGGGTTGGCGACGGTGGTGCGAACCGCCACCCATACGCTGGTCTACGATACCGGGCCGAAGTGGAATCCCGACGCGGATTCGGGGAATCGCATCGTGGTTCCGTATCTGCGCGGCGAAGGTATTCGTAGCCTTGATGCGCTGGTTGTGACGCATGACGATGAGGATCACACCGGCGGTGCACGCTCTGTCATCGATGCGCGCAGCCCCGGTTGGGTACTGACGTCCGTGCCAAAAGATCGGGACTATTTGGCCAATGCAAAAGAAGTGATGCAATGTGAAGTTGGCGACGGTTGGCGTTGGGACGGGGTTGAGTTTGACGTGTTACATCCGACCTCGATTGCCTATGACGAAACGCGCAAGACGAACAACATGGGCTGTGTCATCAAAATCACCGCACCCGGCGGCACGGTATTGATGACCGCGGACATCGAAAAACTGGTTGAGGCTGAGTTGGTGAATCGTGCGGGAAGTGAATTGAAATCGGATGTGCTCATCGTGCCGCATCACGGCAGTAAGACCTCGTCCACCGATGCGCTGCTGGATGCGGTTCAGCCACCACTTGCCGTGCTGCCGGTCGGCTACCGCAATCGGTTCCGTCACCCACACCCGGATGTGCAGTCACGCTATGTCGCGCGCGGCATCCCGATCCGTCGTACCGATTGGGAAGGCGCGATAACGCTCAAGTTTGCAACCGATGCCATCGGCAGGCCATCGATCGAATCGTATCGATCCCAGCGCCAGCGTTATTGGACAGATATGCCGCAGACACAGGTGGCAGGCGAGCCAGGACCATGACCGGCCGTGGCCGCTGCGCAGTACTACCCGGAACGCCACGCAGCCCCGAGTGCAAAAGGGGATGTGAAAATTTTGTGAGCAGCCGCCACCTGATAAATTTCATCTCTACATTTGACAGCCCCTGTCGGTGTCGCGCGACGCTGTTGGCCTAAGTTTGCGCTGGACCTCACCACTTTGTGACCGCTAATGTTGGCCGCGGCCGTCGGACTTAGGCGGATGGTGCGGCGCCGTCAGCCACGCGTGCCCAACACGTATTTTTGCGCTGGCTTAGGCTTGTCTTCAACGGCCTCGGCCGTCTTCTGCGGCACGCTAGTCAGCTTTGCGGCTGGCGCAGGCGTCAATAGGCCCAATTTGTCTTTCAAATCCAACGCCAGTAATACGATTTCCTCGGAGTCGACTTCCTCCGCTTGGGTAAGCACAATCCGGGCGTACGCTGGATCGGCGATCAGTTGGGTGATGTCTACGGCAATACCGCCGTTACGCTTCAGCAAGATCTTTAAGTGCGCGAGCTTTTTGAGTAAGTCATTGTCCATGTTCTGTTCCAGACGTTTTTGGTTATTTTTGGCAACTATCGTCTAGCAAAAATCGCGCCACCGCTCGGCGCACGAACGGGCCCATCGGAGAGGGTAGCTTGTATCGTTATGATGCGGTTGGCGAACCAGAACCACCACAACGGCGCACCACAACGGCGCACCACGGCGGCGCGCCACAATGGGGCATCTATTGGGATATCATTTGGACACATCTGCCGCTACTGCCCGCCGTGCAACCTTTTTGGCATTAGCTGTGCGCCATCAAAATCCGGCGCACGACGCAAATCGAGCGTGAACGGAAATGCCGGATTACGGCCTTCGAGTTTGAGTTCGAGTGGTCCGGGCGTATGCCCGATTTTTTGGAAACGGGCGACGCGGCGGGCTTCTGCTTCATTCGCGTTAACCGGGAAGGTGTCGTAGTTTCGCCCACCCGGATGACTAACGTGGTACGTACAACCACCTACGGAGCGCCCAGACCAAAGATCGACGAGGTCGAACACTAACGGCGTATGCACACCGATAGTTGGGTGTAGGGCTGACGACGGTGCCCAAGCCCGGTAACGTACGCCAGCGACAAACTCCCCGGGTGTGCCGGTCGGCGTTAATGGCACCACACGACCATTACATGCCACCACATGTCGCTGTTGTATCATTCCCGATACCTTTACCTGCATACGCTCGAGGCTGGAATCGACATACCGCGCAGTACCGGAGCCTGCCATTTCTTCACCCAATACGTGCCATGGCTGGATCGCTTGTCGAAGCTCGACCTCTACACCCTGATAGGCAACCGTACCAAAGCGTGGAAAGCGGAACTCAATGAATGGCGCAAACCATTCCATCTTAAATGCGTAGCCGGACGCGTTAAGGTCGTCCACCACCGCCTTCATGTCTTGCGCGACAAAGTACGGCAACATAAATCGATCGTGTAACTCAGTGCCCCAGCGAATCAGTTTTGCAGTGTAGGGTGTTTTCCAGAAGCGCGAAATCAGCGCGCGCAGTAGAAGCGTCTGTGTCAGGCTCATCTCTGCGTGTGGCGGCATTTCAAAGGCGCGGAATTCCAGCAAGCCCAGTCGCCCGGTCGGGCCGTCCGGTGAATACAGTTTGTCGATGGAAAACTCGGCACGGTGGGTATTGCCGGTCAAATCAACCAAAAAATTGCGCAGGATACGGTCGGCCAACCACGGCAACTCAGTTTCATCCCCAGCGTTGAGTTTGGCTTCCATTTGTTCAAACGCAATTTCTAATTCGTAAAGCGTGTCTGAGCGCGCCTCATCAACACGCGGACTCTGCGAAGTTGGGCCAATGAAAGTTCCAGAAAACAAATACGAAAGTGCTGGATGATTCTGCCAATAGGTGATCAGTGAGCGCAGCAGGTCGGGGCGGCGCAACATCGGTGAATCTTTTGGTGTGACGCCACCAACCGTGACGTGGTTGCCGCCGCCAGTACCGGTATGTTTGCCGTCGAGCATAAACTTCTCGGTACCCAACCGCGAGAGGCGGGCTTCTTCGTATAGCGTTTTGGTGTTGCCAACTAACTCGCGCCAACTCGAAGACGGGTGAATATTGAATTCGTTGACGCCGGGGTCTGGCGTCACCGCAAACTTTTTCAGGCGATCGTCCGATGGTGGTGTGTAGCCCTCGATGCGCACCGGTGTCGCGGTTTGTTTAGCCGTCGCTTCGACTGCGCTAACCAGCGACAAGTAGTCTTCAAGTCGCTCCAACGGTGGGAAAAACACGTGCAGGATGCCGTTCCGCACCTCGACACACAACGCCGTGCGTACCACGTCCTTAGCCGATTCGCCTTTTTTGAGTTTCGACTTCTTCGGCTTTTCAAGGTCTTTCTGTGTAGCGAGCTTCATTTGCGCTGATAGCGCCTCGCGCTCGCCAAATGGATCGCCTGCCAGGATCGTTTCCATGTCGGCGGGTGCGACCCACGGCAGGCTGTTCAGCGGCAGTCTAAAGCCGACCGGCGAATCGCCTTCAACAAGATACAAATGGTTGGTTGCCAACGGCCATAGAGAGGACGCCCATTCGGTTGGCTCTGAGGCTTTTTCTCGCGGACGTGGCCGCATCGGCAACACGTATCCCGTCGGCTCGCCGATTTTTCCCTGCAATTGTTTGAGGAGTCCTTCGGTGATCAACGCTCTCGCGCTGGCGTCTTTCAAATCCGGCGAGGCGGGGTCGATATTGACCGGTAATTGCGACTCATCTCGTATTGTTCGCCAGATGCTTTCGTATGCCGGCATCGCGTAATCGGGATGCAGCCCCAACGCAAGCGCGAGCGCCTGGCTGAAAGTCTTGGTGATATCGGTACTGTGTTTGGTGGCTTCTGTCGCGACCAATGTCGGGTCCTGCCAGAGCGGCGTGCCGTCCGGCCGCCAATAACACGATAGCGCCCAGCGCGGAAGCGGCTCGCCGGGGTACCACTTACCTTGCCCAAAGTGGAGTAAGCCACCGGGCGCGAACAACTTTTGCATACGCAGGAACAAAACGGTTGCCAGTTCTAACTTCTTCGGCGAATGTGCGGTGACATTCCACTCTGGACCTTCCATGTCGTCGACCGACACAAACGTCGGCTCCCCGCCCATCGTGAGTCGAACGTCATTCGCGATTAATTCAGCATCGACTTGATCACCGAGTTTGAGCACCTGCTGCCACTGCGTTTCACTAAACGGTTTCGTTACACGCGGGTCTTCGTGGATGCGTGTCACCGTCATCGCAAAGTCTAGCTTCGATTCACACACGTCGGTAAAGCCCGATACCGGTGCGGCCGACGAGGGGATCGCCGTGCAGGCGAGTGGGATATGCCCTTCACCCGCCAGTAGGCCAGAGGTGGGGTCGAGGCCGATCCAGCCGGCACCCGGCAGATACGCTTCGCACCACGCGTGCAAGTCCGTGAAATCCTGAGCCGTGCCGGAGGGGCCGTCGAGCGCTTTCTGGTCAGCTGTCAACTGAATGAGGTAGCCCGATGCGAATCGTGCGGCGATCCCGAAGTGGCGAAGAATTTGAACCAGCAACCAACCACTATCGCGACAAGATCCCTGCGCGCGTTCGAGCGTCACTTCTGGCGCCTGGACACCCGCTTCCATCCGAATCAGGTAGGAAATATCGCGTTGCAGCTTGGCGTTAAGCGCGACGAGAAAATCGATGGTGTTTATGGGTTTGCCGAGAAACTCCGCGCGCGCGGAAGCTAGCCACTTGGTTAGCAACGGACCGGTAGGATCAATTTCCAAATACGCGGCAAGTTCGCGCTTGTTGTCGTTGGTGTAGGCGAACGGGAATTGCTCCGCGTACGCCTCCATAAAGAAGTCGAACGGATTAATCACCGTCATATCCGCGACAAGGTCGACCTCGATGCACAGTTCGCTGCTCTTTTCTGGGAAGACCAGACGCGCCAGCCAATTGCCGTAGGGGTCTTGTTGCCAATTTAGAAAGTGTTTCTCCGGTCGCACCTTTAACGAATAACTCTCAATGGGCGTTCGGGCATGCGCGGCGGGGCGCAGACGCACCTCGTGCGGCGATAGCGATACCGGCCGGTCAAAGATGTAGTGCGTTTTGTGGTGTAAGGCAACTCGGATGGTCATTTTATAAGGCTCGCATTACTCGCTCGTGGTTCCCGCGCTGTTTGGCAATGGTGCGGAAGGCCAAACCAGATCACTCCATCCAATCCGGATCAGGCAGCTCGCTAAACACTCTACGCAATCCGCCGCCCCAACGCTGCCGAACCATTGAGAAGTATGGGTCGCCTTCGCGAATACGTTGCTGCACACCAACCCGCAACGAGTCGCGTGGATACCACAGCATATCAATCGGCAAACCCACCGAGATGTTTGACCTGATGGTCGAGTCAAACGAGATCAACACACACTTTGCCGCCTCTTTTTGTGGTGTTGACGTGGTGAGCACGCGATCAAGAATGGGTTTGCCATATTTGGCTTCGCCCAATTGAAAGTACGGCGTTTCATCCGAGGCTTCGATAAAATTGCCTTGCGGATAAATGTGAAACAGACGCTGGCCCTCGCCACGAATTTGTCCGCCGACAATGAGATTCGATGAAGAGTCGACGCCGCCAGCGTTTAGCGCGTGCCCATCGCGCTTAACCATCGCTCGCAGTGCGTCACCCACCAGTGTGGCGACGTCAAACATAGACGGCACATTCCAAATTGTTTGTTTGTCCTCTTTGGGCAAAACGTGAATGTGGCGGTCAAGAATATTGGTGACACCTTGCGTCATACCAAGATTTCCCGACGACAGCACCACAATGACGCGATCGTCGGGGCGCTCATAGACGCGAGTTTTGCAAAAAGTCGCAACCTGATCCACGCCCGCATTGGTGCGTGAGTCGGATGCAAAGATCATCCCGGAATCGAGGCGAAGGGCAACGCAGTAAGTCATGTTCTTCTCTTATTGTTTGGCATCGAAGGGCGGTTAAGCAGCGACGCCCGACGCCTGACTTTGCACCGAGACAGGCGGCAAGGTCGGCGCGAAGAACGCAGTATTAATTTCGGCACTGAGTCTGCCGGTATGGGTGAGAAATTCCGTCAGGTACTCGTGCAAGCCTTGTGCAAAGATATCCTGCACCCGTCCAAACTGTAATGAGGCGTAGACCTCACCGGCCAAGCGCGTAGCCTCATGCGAAGAACTGTTCTCGACGGCGCGCAGAATTTCGTAGACGTCGTGCATACAAAAGTGCAGCGAGCGCGGAATGTCCACACGCAGGATGAGTAACTCCGCGATACGCAGCGGTGTGATGACATCGCGATAGACTTTCCGATAGGACTCGAACGCCGAAACCGAACGTAACACGGCAGACCATTGGTAATAATCGACCGCGCCACCAACATCGTCGACTGACGGCAGCAGGATGTGATATTTCGCGTCGATAATGCGCGCGGTATTGTCGGAGCGTTCCATATAAGTGCCAAGACGATGGAACTGAAACGCGTCGTCGCGGCGGATGGTGCCAAACGTCACGCCACGGAACAGATGCGAACGCTCTTTCACCCATTCAAAAAAGGCCGAGACACCTTTTGAATAAAGGCGGTCCTCGTCCATGTTTTGCATCTCAATCCACGTGCTATTCAGAACTTCCCACATTTCGGAAGTAATGGTGCCCCGCACGGCACGCGCATTTTCTCGCGCTTGTTTGGCGCAGTTATAAATCGATGTTGGGTTTTCTGGGTCAAGCGCCATAAAGTGCAGTACTTCTTTGGCGCAGACTAAGCTGTGGCGACCGCTAAAGGGAAACAGCGTACCAGTTATATTTAATGGTGCAAACCATTCTTGATCCTGTAGTTCGGCATCTTTAGTGAGTAGTGACATCCGATATGCGACGTCAAGAATACGCGCCTGGTTCTCCGCGCGTTCAACGTAGCGCGCCATCCAATAAAGCATTGCGGCGGTTCGACTCAGCATTGTCTCTCTCCAAAATTGCTGATTAGTCGCACGTCGTCCCAGCTTGCTAATGCCTCAGCAAACGAGTGTTCGGCTTCAGGGCAAGGCGCGAGACTTTTTTCGACGCGAAGCATATGGGTTGATATGTGAGCGAGAAAAAAGGCCGAGCAACACCGCCATGGAGCCGAAGACGAAGATTGATGAGTCATTAGTCTACGATCCATGTGTCCTTAACCCCGCCGCCTTGGGAGGAATTAACCACAAGCGAGCCTTCACGTAGCGCGACGCGGGTTAATCCGCCCGGCACAAAATTAACCGTCTTGCCGGACAGCACGTACGGGCGCAAATCGATATGCCGCAGCGCCAAGCCCTTGTCAACAAACGTTGGAACCGCCGAAAGCGACAGTGTCGGTTGCGCGATAAAGCGTTCCGGCTGATCAAGTACGCGCTGCTTGTATTTCTCACGTTCTTCTTTGGTGGACGTCGGGCCTACCAACATACCGTAGCCACCGGAACCTTGCGCTTCTTTAATGACAAGATCTTTCATGTTGGCAATGACGTAATCAAGGTCAGTCTTATTTCCCAACATGTAGGTGTGCACATTTTTAAGGATCGGCTCCTCGCCGAGATAGAAGCGAATCATCTCCGGTACATACGGGTAAATAGATTTGTCATCGGCGACGCCGGTGCCGACGGCATTTGCTAATGTCACGCGGCCCGCGCGATAGGCGCTCATCAAGCCCGGTACACCCAACATCGAATCGGGACGGAACGACAGTGGATCAATAAAGTCATCGTCGATGCGGCGATAAATGACATCCACTTTTTGCGGGCCTTGCGTGGTCTTCATAAAGACCGTGTTGTCCTGCACAAATAGATCAATGCCTTCGACTAGCTCAATGCCCATTTGCTGGGCGAGAAAGGCGTGCTCAAAATACGCCGAATTAAAGTGTCCGGGCGTCATTAATACAATGGTGGGGTTGTCGACGCCGACGGGGGCGGCGTTGCGCAACGTTTCAAGTAACAGGTCAGGATAGTGATCGACCGGCCGGATACATTGCTGCGCAAACAACTCGGGGAACAGCCGCATCATCATCTTGCGGTTTTCCAGCAAATACGACACGCCAGAAGGTGTGCGTAGATTGTCTTCCAGCACGTAATACTCGCCGTCACTGTCCTTCACCAAATCAATACCGGCCACATGGGCATAGATTCCGCCGGGAACATCTATACCGACCATCTCTTTGCGGAATTGCGAGTTCTCCAGCACTTTGTCGGCGGGGATTTTGCCCGCTTTGAGGATTTCCATGTCGTGGTAAACGTCGTGCAAAAACGCGTTTAGCGCGGCGACACGTTGTTTCAGTCCGCGCGAAACTACCTCCCATTGTTCGCCTGGAATGACATGCGGCACCAGGTCGAAAGGAATCAGGCGCTCGGCACCCGTCGTCTCGCCGTAGACGGCGAAGGTGATGCCGACCCGATGGAACATCAAGTCTGCTGCTTCGCGGTTCTGCGCAATTTTTTCCGGCGGCGTTTTGTTCAGCCATTCGGCAAAGGCCGCGTAGTGCGGCCGCACTACGCCATCGGTGTCATACATTTCATTAAAAAACGGTTTGAGCGCCATGGATGTCTTTTTTGGCCTGTGTTCGAAGTGCTGCCCCGATGTTGCCCCGATGTTGCGCCGATGTGCCCAACCTTTGCCGGATGTGCCCAACTGCGTCCCGCTGTTGCCTGATCGATGCACACGTAACCAAGGGCTGGTCGATAAATCTTTTCTCATTCCATGCTACCGTAAAATGGACGCTATCCGAATAACCTTCGTTTGCCTGTCCTATGGCTGCGCTTAACACACCTGACACACCTGACGCACCTGATGCACCTGATGCACTGGTGGCAGCTACTGCAATGCCTGACGCCATGGCGTCCGAGGTAATCACGCGCGCACGGCGGGCCTATTCAGAGGAGCACGCGAGTCGGGTGGAAAAGGCGGTTGGGTTTATTACCGCTTCGGCAAAAGCCGCCGAGCGCCTCGATTTGGTGCAACGCTCGCTTGAAGTTACCAACCTGCTATTTGAAATCGAGGTGGATGAATCGACCGTCGTCGCCGCCTTGCTGGCACTCTCGATTCCGGAAAAAGATCGTGACTACGATTTGTGGACCGGCGCATTCGGCGACGAAGTGGTGATGTTGGTACGGGGGCTCGCTCGGGCTGGCAAGATTGAAACCCTCTCCGGGCGGGCCAACGACGCGGCTGCCACCGAGACTTTGCGCAAGATGCTGCTCGCAATGGCCGATGATGTGCGCGTCATCCTTATTAAACTCGCCGAACGCGCGGTCTATCTGCGTGCCATCACCAAAGCCGACGAAGCAATCCGGCGTGCGGCCGCCATCACCACCCGCGAACTGTTTGCGCCACTTGCCAACCGGCTAGGCGTTTTTCAGATCAAGTGGGAACTCGAAGATCTAAGTTTTCGTTTTCTGGAGCCTGAGCTCTACAAAAAGATTGCCGGCTTCCTGGACGGAAAACGCGGTGAACGCGAGGACTACATCACCCGCGTATTGGGCGAGCTTAAGACCGACATCGCAAAGCTTGGCATTCACGGTCAAGTGGCGGGGCGACCCAAACACATCTGGTCGATCCACCGCAAAATGCAGGCGAAGAACATTGCGTTCGAAAAGCTCTACGACGTTCGTGCTGTGCGGGTGTTGGTCGACAACGTGCAAGACTGCTACGCGGTGCTCGGGTATATCCACGATCGCTGGCAGCCGATTGCAGGCGAATTTGACGACTACATTGCCCAGCCAAAAGCCAATAACTATCAATCGCTGCACACCGCGGTGATTGGCCCGGATGGCAAGACGTTGGAAGTTCAAATCCGCACGCACGCGATGCACTTGGCCTCCGAACACGGCGTGGCGGCGCACTGGCGTTATAAGGAAAACCCGAAGGAAAACTCGAAGGAGGGCGGCAGAAACAAATCCAGCGCCGACAAAAAGTTTGAGTCAAAAATTGCGTGGCTACGACAGGTATTGGAGTGGAACCGCGAGCTGGTAAGTGATTCCGGCTTTTCCGACGCCGTTAAAGAAGGTCTGTTTAACGACACCGTGTATGTTTTCACACCGCAGGGTAGGGTGATCGACCTACCCGCCGGGTCAACGCCGGTGGATTTTGCTTATCACGTGCATACCGATCTTGGTCATCGCTGTCGTGGCGCGAAGATCGACGGCCATATCGTGCCGTTATCGACCAAGCTGGCCAATGCACAGATGGTAGACATTCTCGCCGCCAAGGTGGGCGGGCCGTCGCGCGATTGGTTGAATCCGCAGTTGGGTTTCCTGCTGAGCCACCGCGCTCAATCAAAGGTGCGCGCTTGGTTCCGTCAAGAATATTTCGAAGTCGATAAGGCGCATGGGAGACAGACACTAGAAAAAGAGCTTGCGCGGGCAGGGGCGACCGCGCTGGCGCTGGAGAAAGTGAGTCTCGCGTTGGGCCA
>JACMOJ010000045.1 GCA_014378085.1 Burkholderiales bacterium
TGATGTTTTGCTCAAACTCATTGAATGACTCGCGCAGCTTGGCGACCTTGGCATTTGCATCGCCGTCGCGCAGGGCGCTAATGCCCAGCGTATCCGAGCCGGACTCCAGGGCTTTTACCAACTCGCGGAAATCGTTGGTGTCCTTACCCATGAGGAAGGGAACAGTAGGGTCGATGATTTCACCGCCGAGAATCTCTGCAGAGCCACGACCGAGCCGCTCGGAGAGGAATGTGAGGCGATTGACCTTCAGTACTTGCACCGGCGGCGCGCCGGATTGCTGCATCAGGCCTGTCAGATCCTGGGATAACTCCGCGAGCTCTTCAGAGCCTGCGCGGACCTGCGCGATGTTGCGGGACAATTCAGACAGGTCGTTCTTTGCCGCCAAGATAGCGGTCGCGGCGTTGGAGCCATCGGTAAAGCGTTTGGTAAGCTCCGCTAATCGGGAGGTGAGCTCCTCGCTGACCCGGGCGCTAGGCACGGTGGTGTTAAATGCTTCACCACCATTGTTCAGCACCTCCAGGTAACGCTGAAATTCGTCCCGGCTATCCTGAAGTTGTGGGAAAGAGGCCAGATCACCACGTGCTGCGAGCCCAGCCGATTTCGCCAGACGCTGGGAATGGTATTGAAGCTGCGAAGTGATGTTCGCATAAGTCGAACTTTTGCTCCGACTAATAGCGTCGACGACAACCGCACCAATAGTCAACGCACCGAATAGCCCGACAATAGTGAGCAGAATTGGTAGCTGCTGTTCGATTGAACGGTTGCCAATCAGCGGTAGCTTGAAACCGCCGCCTTTTTTTGACGGTTTGGCGACGCCGGCCGCCGCGACATCAGCCTTGATTTTTCGCGTCTGGGCACCGGTCGTGCCCCCCGTGCCGGTCGTTGGCCCACCATCCGCGTGAGGCTCTCTATTTTGCACGCCCGTCGATAGCCCGACTGCTTTTTTCCTTCGCCCAAACAGGTTGTCAAAAAGAGACCCTTTGGGCTTACCCCCAGAGGTCGCTTTGGCCGTCGCGTTTGACGGTGCCGCTGTATTCGTGTTGCCCTTGTTCAAAAGGGACGGTAATTTGAGTGCCATCGCTTCTCCGTTGCTTGCTTGATATGATCGTTGCCAACGCCGCTAAGTGGCCACTGCCGCCGTCACGACACCTACTTCGAGAAAACGCGCGTCCCGCGTCAACCCCGACAAATCCAACTCGTACCACCTAGTGCCGCCGGCATCTCGATAAGCACCCTTTATCCACGGCTTAGCCACAAAGGCATCGGACGACTCTGGCGTGAATTGTTCAGGGTTGTGCAGGCCCAACATGCGACTGACCACGAACCCTGAACCTTCGATCAATTTCTCCGCGACCAAAATCACGCGGCGCTCCATCCCGATGCCAATTGCCGGTTGCTCCTGGAACGCCGCGAAATCCGCTATCGAGTACAACTTGCCGCGTATATTTGCAACACCTCTGTACCAAGGGAGCGTTAACGGCACGGGAACGATGTTCGGAACCGGGATCACTTCCGAAACATCAGAAAGATTTACGAGCCATTTCTCTTGGCCGACCTGAAAGCCGAGCCGCGATAACACCGTTTTGCGGGAAGCAGCGTCGCGCAACCGTTGCGCCAAACTCTGCTGGAATTCGCGAAGGCTTGACTTCCTCGCCATGGGTCAGGCTAAGCGATGAAAAAGTGGGATGTTCAACCTAGCGCCTTTATCTTCGAAAGCAACTCCGGTCCATTCACGGGTTTAACCAGATAATCCTTCGCGCCTTGACGCATTCCCCAGATCTTGTCCGTTTCCTGATCTTTGGTCGTACATATAAAGATCGGAATATGTTTGGTGGTGTCCCCCCGCGTAATGGCTCGCGTTGCCTGGAAGCCATTTAGGCCTGGCATTACTACGTCCATCAGAATCAAATCTGGCAACTCAGTCTTGGCCTTTTCAACGCCCTCTTCCCCGCTATTCGCAATCACAACAGAGTAGCCGGACTTTATCAACACACCTTCAAGAAAGGCGCGTTCGGTGGGAGAGTCGTCAACGACGAGAATTTTTTTGACAGCCATTTTTCACTCCAGTGAACATGTTTAAAACGCTTAATTTCTGAAAAGTATTTATGAAACCACATTACCAACAAGACGATGCGGCAAATGGGCCTCCACGGTTTTTAGCAAACTATCCTTTGAAAAAGGCTTTGTCAGATATTCGTCCGACCCCACCATGCGACCGCGCGCGCGATCGAACAGGCTGTCCTTGGAAGAAAGCATGATCACTGGCGTGACTTTGAACTTTGCGTTCTTTTTGATCAACGCGCAGGTTTGGTAGCCGTCAAGACGCGGCATCATGACATCCACAAAAATAAGGTCCGGGTGGTGATCGGCAATCTTGACGAGTGAGTCGAATCCGTTCTCGGCAAGGATGACTTGGCATCCAGCCTGCATCAAGAAGATCTCGGCGGATCGACGAATCGTATTCGAATCGTCGATCACCATTACCCTCACACCCGACAACGGTTTTGCTTCGCTCACGAGGCTCTTTTCCTGAACGGACGTTTTAAATAGTGCAACCATCATGCATTACTACAACCGCTATCGTACCCGCAAACAGCGAATGCTTTAGTTGCCTAACATTTAGTTCTAGCAGTCTCCCCGAATTGGCAAGTTATTCTTGCACTTATCCGATGTTGTAGTCGCAGGTTATCTCGCTTTCGTATAAGAAACAATAAAAACCCATTCGATTTCACCGTTTTTTACAATCACGAGTGCCGCACACTGGCGCGCGTTCAGGACATGTTTCAGATTTCAACCATTTCAAAGTCTTCTTTTCTTGCGCCACATTCAGGACAACACCACCCAAGTGGAACGTCATCCCAACGCGTGCCGGGAACGATACCGTCCATCGGCCAACCAATCGCCTCTTCATACATCAGGCCGCACACGAGGCACATCCAAACTTTGGTGGCGGCGCCGGGTTCAAGCTCGTCCATCGTCGACTTTCGGGAGCTAAAATGATTAAAGGAAATCTCTTGCGCGGAGTGCGCTACGCATTGGCAAGAAAACAAGCATGATAGCGGCTGTAGCGGCGGTGCGCCTTACACTCTCCGGGACTTTTCAACTCGCCGCAATACTTAACTGTAAACAATGACCGAACCAATCAAGGCGCCACCAGCTGTTCTCACTTTTGCCGCCACCGACCCCTCGGGAGGCGCGGGCATTCAAGCTGATATTTTGACGCTAGCGAGCATGGGCTGCCATCCGCTGTCAGTGATAACGGCGATTACCGTCCAGAATACATCCGGAGTGGAGGCACTATCTCCATTGGATGCCGATTTGGTTGCCGACCAAGCGAGAGCTATCCTGGAAGATGTTCCCGTTGCCGCGTTCAAAATTCGTGTTTTGGGTAGCGCTGAAAACGTCGCCGCGATTGCTGAGATTGTCTCTGACTAGCCGGAAATCCCACTTATCCTAGATCCTGTTTTGGCGTCCGGGCGCGGTGACGAATTTGCGAATGAAGACGTGTTATCCGCAATCAAAGAGTTGCTCATTCCCCAATGCACTGTGATCACGCCGAATACGCCGGAACTGCGGAGATTGGTGCTTGGAGACGACGAAGATGGCATCAGCATTGAAAAACTTACGATGCGCCTGCTAGAAATGGGTTGCGAGTATGTGTTGGTCACGGGCACCCACGAATCCACCCCCGACGTAACGAATACGCTGTTCTTTGAAAGAGGAATTGTGCGCAGCGATACTTGGCAGCGCCTTCCCGGCAGCTATCACGGATCCGGCTGTACGCTTGCTTCGGCATTGGCGGCGACGATTGCCAGGGGTCTCGATATTTCTGACGCTGTCCGCGAAGCCCAGGAATACACCTGGCAGGCATTAAAATTTGGTTTCCGACCAGGAATGGGCCAGTTCGTGCCCGACCGACTATTCTGGGCGCGAGATGAAGCATTAGAAGATCAGTCCACTTGTATTGCCGATCCGTACGATGATACCCAAGCTGGCAGGTTCCGGCATTAGATGTCGGCTTCATGAGGGGACTGTATGCGATCACGCCGGAAACGCTCGACACGACCAAGCTGATTGAGCAAGTCCGCTACGCCATCGCGGGCGGCGCTAGTGTTTTGCAGTACCGAAGCAAACGAGTTCCGCCGGATGTCGTACTGACGCAAGCGGGTGTGCTTCGGAAGATTACAAAAGAGACCGGCACAATATTCATTGTGAACGACAATAGCGACCTCGCCTTTATGGTCGGCGCAGACGGGGTGCACCTTGGACGCGACGAAAGTGACGAGCGCAGTATATTTCGCATTCGCCAAGAGTCCGCGAAGCGCACACCGTTACAACCGTTCCTGATCGGCGTATCCTGCTACAACGAGCTAAGTCGCGCTGAAGAAGCGGTCAGGTTTGGAGCGGATTACATCGCGTTTGGGAGCTTTTTTTCATCACCTACCAAGCCACTCGCCGTCAAGGCAGATCTTGCGCTTTTGCGAGCCGCCAGACCCAGAATTGGCCTCCCAATTGTAGCTATTGGCGGGATCACGGTCGGCAATGCGCCTCAATTGACATCCGTTGGAGTCGATATGGTGGCCGTGATCACTGCACTGTTTGGCGCTGATGACATTGAGCGTCGCGCCCGTGAATTTACCAACCTTTTCGAACCGGAACCCCATGTTTGCAAATAGTAAAGCGTTGTTTGAAAAATCCCAGCGCGTTATTCCAGGCGGTGTCAATTCGCCAGTGCGTGCTTTTGGCGCCGTCGGCGGCACCCCAATTTTTTTTAGTGAGGGTCGAGGCGCTTACTTATGGGATGTCGATGGCAGTAAATACATCGATTACGTGGGCTCATGGGGGCCGGCCATTTTGGGCCACGCTCACCCGGATGTCGTGCGCGCCGTCCAAGAGCGCGCAGCCAAAGGAATGTCCTTCGGCGCACCGACAGAAGCCGAGCTAATGATGGCCGAGCGCCTATGTGCCTTGCTACCGTCGATTGAACAGGTACGTCTAACCAGCTCGGGCACCGAGGCGACCATGAGCGCCATCCGTCTAGCCAGAGGATTTACTGGCCGCAATAAGATTGTTAAGTTTGAGGGATGCTATCACGGCCACGGTGACGCGTTATTGGTCAAAGCCGGGTCGGGTGCACTCACGTTCGGCAACCCCAGCTCTGCAGGAGTGCCTGCGGAAGTGGTTGCGCACACGCTAGTGCTTAACTACAACGATCTTGATGACTTGGAGGATTGCTTCCGAAAAATGGGCGCTGAAATTGCCTGCGTCATCATTGAACCGGTGGCCGGCAACATGAATTTTGTGTTGCCGAGCCGAGCTTATATGGATGCCTTAAGAAACCTTTGCACAAGCTACGGTGCCATCTTGATTTTTGATGAAGTCATGACCGGTTTTCGAGTGGGCCTCAGCGGTGCGCAGGGCTATTTTGGTATTACTCCCGACCTGACCACACTGGGAAAGGTCATCGGCGGCGGTATGCCAGTGGGGGCCTTTGGCGGGCGCCGCGACATCATGGCCCATTTGGCCCCACTGGGTGCGGTCTATCAAGCCGGTACCCTGTCGGGAAATCCCGTCGCTGTCGCTGCAGGATTGAAAACACTCGAACTGGTTGCAGAGCCAGGATTTTACGAGTCACTGGGGCAACGCACGTCTGCACTTATCGTCGCCTTAACTGACGTCGCCAACAGGGCAGGCGTTGAGTTTAGCGGCACCTCTCTCGGGGGGATGTTTGCGATATTTTTCCGATCTTCGGTGCCCGCAAACTTTACCGAAGTAATGCAGTGCGACAAGCAACGCTTCAACCGGTTTTTCCATGCCATGCTGAACCGAGGTATTTACTTGGCACCGTCCGCGTTTGAGGCGGGTTTCGTGTCTGCGGCGCACACGACAGCCGACATAGAGGCAACTGCAATTGCGGCGAGGGAGGCATTTGCGGCATGTTGAGCTCAAGTAAAGGCAAATAGTTTTACCCTGAAACTCAGAGCGACCATAGATGGTGTTGCACTGGCAGCATTGGTATTTGCAGTTGTTGCTATCTCCGCGGTGTCGGCAGTCGCGATTATTTCCGCTGAAAGCCTGATTACCACCAATGAAAAAGGCGCTGCGAATGCAGCGTACTGTTTCGAGCCTGAAAGCGATTCGTTTTCATTCCACCGCTGTTGAAAGTAGCGTCGGTATAAGTATGTTTCCGGAAAATGCACGCCATCGCAAAGGGGCTAATGAAATGCGCGGACTTGGCCATGTACGAGGCTAAACATGCTGGCCGTGATCAGATATGCTTTTATTCAACGGGATTGTGCGGTGGCAACCATCAGGTGGTGGTGACCCACTGATGTGGTCCAAGCCACGAAAA
>JACMOJ010000417.1 GCA_014378085.1 Burkholderiales bacterium
CAGGCGCACCCGAAATCGGCGTGACCGTGGTGGGTGCATTGGCGAAAAATTCGGCACCAAAAATCGGCAGCAAGACGCCGCTGCTGTCAGCAACGAATTTTTGAAATTCGCTGGTGACGCGGTTGGCCGCTTGGCGTTGCTGTTGGGCAGACAATGTCGGGCTTGCTGGACTGACAGGCAATGCAGGAGTTGCGGAAATTGCCGTTGTGTTGCCATCGACGTTGCTTGCGTTGTTTGCGTTGTTTGCGTTGTTTGCGTGGTTTATGTTCACACGCCGCGGTGCTTCCGGTGCGGTGGGCGCAGCAGAGCCCGCTCCAAGACCAGTCACTGGTTGGCCAAACACATCCGTCTTGTTGGCGGTATCTTGAGCAAAAGCAGAGATAGCAGATGCGGTCAGTGCCGCAGCCACGAGACAACGTGTTGTTTTTAACATTGATGTATTTAATAAAGATTTGATGCACAACAGTATGCAATTCTTAATTTTAGCGTACATCAAGAAAGCTGGAAAGCAAACTTAAACAAAATCAATATCTTGTGACTAATTCAACGAGTTCATGCCTTCAAACAACATAAAAATATTATAATATTCACCATAAAACCAAGACGATTGGTGTCTATCTTCACCATAAAAGTGTTAAAAATTTATTTCCTCAAAAAAATGATTGGCGCCGACAAAGATTGTCTGCGGTTGGGCAATGGCGCTCTATGTTGAGACGCGCGCTACAAAGAGATTTTTGCTACGGGCAATTGAACCGCGCGCCGCGCTCCAATAGTCGACTACATCGCCAAAACACAAATAAACTTTTGCCGCATCCAAACACAGCCAGCGATTACAGATGGCTTACCGCGCTTGTCGGGCTCCCGCCTGCGTCACCACCTGCTCAATCGCACCGAACACCGACTTGCCGGCGCCAGCCAGCATCTCGATTTTGATCGCGTCACAGAACAGCATGAACGGCGTGCTGGCGATGCCGTCCGCAATCAGCCCGAGGCAGCGCTTTTACGCGATGCACAAATAGCCGCGCGCGGCATCGTGGTTCGACACCGCGCCTGAACCAACGATGGTTACCGCGCGCGCATTGCGTGACTTGCACAGGGGGTATGAAAGCCACATGGCGACAGCGCCATGCCGTGGGCCGGGTTGAACACAAAACTGTGCGCACCGCGCCAGGCATTGAGCTGCTGAGACAGCGCGTTCAACTGGGGGGCAATAAAGTGAAGCCCAGTCGTCCGGCGCAGCTTGTAAGGTCGGGGCGATGGCGTCGGCTAATTAGGCCGTTTTCAGGTCGCGCGCGACAACCGCGGGCATGCCGTCGCGGAGAGTAATCAATCTTACGCCAGCAAATCCCGCTGGGCTTGGTCAAGGAAACACCATTCGCCTTCGGCCAGGCCGAGCGAAGCGAGTGTCAGGGTGCCGATCGCCGAGCGGTGCAAGGCAAGGCAGTGGTTGTCCGCCGCCGCCAGCATGCGTTTGACTTGGTGATATTTTCCCTGTTCGAGCACGATCTCGATCTGGTGCGCGTCGCGCTGGACGCAAGAGAGCGCCGCCAGCGGTGCCGGCTCATCGTGCAGTTTGACGCCAGCGAGCAGTTGATCGATCAGCTGCTGAGTGACCGGTTCCTGTGTCGTGGCCTGGTAAATCTTTGGCACGTGGCGCTTGGGCGACGACTGCGCGTGGATAAACGGGCCATCGTCAGACATCAACAGCATGCCGGTGGTGTCATGATCGAGCCGGCCGACCGGCTGCACGTCGCGCCAGGTAAATTGCTCGGGCAGCAAGGTCAATACGCCCGGGTGGTGGCTCGGTTTGCGCGAACATTCACAGTTGACCGGCTTGTTAAGGGCGATGTAGACCCGCTCGCGATACACCCAATCGTCGCCAAATACAGTCAACACCAAGGCGTCGGTGTCGTGCGTGGCTTTGTAATTGGTATGTGGGACGCCGGCGATGGCCACTTCGCCATCCTCGATCAAGGTGCGACAGTATTTGCGCGTGCCGAAGCCTTGCGACTGAAGGATGCGATCCAGGGATAATTTGCTCATGGGGCGAGACTTTAACAGATGGCGGGGGCCCGAAACCTCGGCGCAGTCCATGGACCACGCGTCGGGCATCGCCATGCGGCGTCATTGGGTTGCCGTTTGCGCCACGAGGATGCCGAAAAATGGGATTGGCGTTGAGGCGCCCGGGCGAGCGGTTCGATGTCATCGACTTCAATCACTTGCTGAAAAAAATCGATGATCACCGGCGTAGGCGTTGCGGGCACGGCAAATAACGGATAATAATTGCACTAGAGAAATTTGTAATGAACGTACTCTCACTTTGACACAGATCAAGTTTGGCACCGCTCGGGTTGTTAAGATCTTTTCTCAGTAGGAATCGGCTGAACGGGCTTAAAAAATTCTTACCTCAGCGGTAGGACAAATTACCACCAACTTAGATCGGGGACAGCATGAGCATCGACCAGCAGTGCAGCCAAGGCAGCCAGATAAACGAAATGCCAGGCACGCGGACAGAGGCCGATGAGCAGGTCGCGCTTGAGCAATCGGCCTCGTACGAAACCCGGCTGGCAATCGCACGTTGGAGCAACCCGAGTTCAAAGGCGATGCTCCCGATTCCTGCGCCGGCCCGGAAAATGGTTCAGGCACAGTGGTATGAAAAGACCCAACGGGACTTTCAAGAATGGCTCGGGCGCGGCGGTTTTGCCCAGAACGACGTCATCTGCGCTGAAATGAAATAAATTTGCATTGCAACGTCCTGGACGGCGGACTTCGCGCACAAATGGCGTGGCAGTTCTTGGCAACGGCATTCCTGTTCGCAAGAGTGCTGCCCCCAAGTAAGATTGAGGTGATGCCGAGGTATTGTTGAGATCGCGTTAATAAAAAGGAAACGGCGGCATTGCGCCGCCGTTTCATGTCCCACTCGGAGACATCTTGCGAGGAATCTGAATTCTCTCTATGCCGCATCGACGATGCAGTTGGTGGTCCAATTCGAATTGCTACTACACATTGACTGAACTTTTATATCGGTCCCCTCTTATGAACTACAGCTTTACTATAGAACATAAACTGGGACTTACAAGGGGAAAATGTCTGTTGCTTAGCGTACAGCCGGTGTTGCCCCGTGATAGAGCGATTTAACGGCACCCGCACCGATCGAGGCGCCAAATTTTTTCAACACCCGCTCCGGCAAGCCCTCGTGGGCGGTGTAGTCGACAATATCTTCAACCTTGACCACTTCGCGCGCCACGCTGTCGACGCTGCCAAAGCCATCGGCCAGGCCCATCTCGACCGCTTTTGCGCCGCTCCAAAACAGCCCGGAAAACATGTCCGGCGTTTCCTTGAGGCGTTTGCCGCGGCCGGTGCGCACCACAGTGATGATCTGCTGATGGATTTCATTGATCATGGCCTGGGCGTGCGCCTTGTGTTTGTCCGATTGCGGGCTGAACGGATCAAGAAAACCCTTGTTTTCGCCGGCTGTCAGCAAGCGCCGCTCGACACCATGCTTGTCCATCGTGCCGGTAAAACCAAAGCC
>JACMOJ010000418.1 GCA_014378085.1 Burkholderiales bacterium
ACTATTCCCCCGGTTTTTAACCTGCTGGAATGAGCGAGAGTGAGGCCTGGCGCGGGCTTCGAGGGCTTTTGGGCGACATGGGGTGGAGCCCCATCAGCCACCCCAAATAAGCCTTATCGCATATAAAAAGCCTGCTACGGAAACGATAGCGGGCTTTTTTGTTTGTGTCGTTGCATGGTGCCTTACAGACTGTTTACAGACTGCGGTACAGCTTTTTGTACCATTCTGGCCAACCCCAGACGAAAGAAAACCTGCAAGCAGCATTTTTCCTGTGGCTAGTTCAGCAGCGGCCACAGAAGCCAATTTTGCGCGTACCGTTTTGCGTACCTCGTTTTTGCGTACCACCATCAGGCAGGCTCAGTGCCCGATGATGTTGCTTGAACGAACGTGTGCTTCGACTTCAATAGTCACCTTCTCGGTGATTTCGGTTTGCGCGCTAACCTCGGCGCTAACCATCGCGGCACTAACCAGTTTGTCAGCCCTGGTTTTGATTGTCTCTTTGTGGTCGCGTCGCGGGGGTGCGATTAGTGCACTGGCGCGGGTCGTCATGGGTGCCAGCGGTTCAAGCGCGCAATTGGCAATCGGGCGCCGCCAATGTATGGTCAACCCTTAGGGAAACCTTGCGGTAACCTTATGGTGATTTATTGTCGATTTCGGCAAATAGCATCTTTCTGCGTATTCCGGAAATCGAAGACCAATTTTCCGGGAATTCCTGACCAGCTTGCTTGAAATGACTAGGAGTCGTTTGTGGAAATCAGCCAAAGCGTCTGACAGGAATTGATCGTTAATGAACGACTCTTATCGACGACAAAGCGGAAATTCAAGAGTTTGAACAGACTGCCCAAAAGCCGACATTGACTATGGTTCGCCAACCTCGCCGGAGGCAGACTGACAAAACCTGAAGATGACATGCGTCTATGAAATCGGGTCAAGACCATTCTCCACGGATGCTGTTTGCAGAACTGCCCTTAATCTTTTGGTGGCACTGGTCGCACTTACCACGTAGTTCAAGAGATCGCCTTGCTGGCTCGGTGCTTGGTGTGCTTGCCTTGCAAGCGCAAGACGTGGCCTAAGCCGCCAGCGGCCGGGCCAGCGCGGCCAATACCTGCTGCGGGGTGAAGGGCACGGCCCGCAGTCGTGCCCCTGTCGCGTCGAACACTGCGTTACCGATGGCCGCAGGAATAGCGCACGGCGCTGGCTCACCCGCGGCAAGAGTAGGTAGCTCGGGTCGGTCAATTAAGTCCACTTCGACCCGTGGCACTTGGTCGTGGCGCAAGATTGGATAACTCGCCCAATCGCGTGATAGGACTTCGCGCCGGTCCCAGGTAACGGTCTCCATCAGCGTACGGCTCACGGTCTGAATCGTGCCGCCTTCAATTTGATTGATCGTCCCGTCAGGGCTCACAACCATACCGCAATCGTGCGCAATACAGACCCGTTCAACTTTGATCTCGCCGGTCTTGCGATTGACCATCACTTCGGCCACCGCCGCGACGTACGTGTTGTTGTTGCTATACCGCAGATAGCTAATGCCCCGGCCGCGAACTACGTCGCCGGCTGCCACAGTACTTTTATTGGCTGGATTGATGCCTGAGCGCGATTGCCACTTGGCCCGCGCCATGACCTTTTGGATCACGGCGATTGCACGAGGATCCTTCAAATATCGCTGCCGGTACTCGGCGGGATCGGCTTTGGCGGAGAAGGCAAGCTCGTCGATAAAACTCTCGTTGGCAAAACTGTTCTCAATACGTCCGGGGCTTCGTAGGTGGGCACTGCGGAAGAACGCTTTCTCAACGTGGCGGGTGTTGACCCTGATGTTGGGAAGCGTATAGCCGATGCCTGAGTTCTGGAAAAGGAAACCTACCCAGTTACCGGAGCGCGGAACGCCAGTCTCAGCCGCAGCCAACAACGGAAAGTCCAACGGTTTGAACGCAACAATGTGATTAAGCGCAATCCAGAAGTCGCCCTCCCAGGCGACGATGTCGCCGCGTTCATCCAGCCCGGCTTCAAAGTCAATTGAGCGCGGCGGACTCTTCGGCGAGCGCGCCATCTCGTCATCCCGCATCCACTGCACCCGCACTGGCTGGCTGATTAGCACGGAAAGCAGTGCGGCATCAGCCGATGCGTCCTCGTGGCCGTTGCGCCCATAGCACCCAGAGCCCTCCAAGTAAACGATACGGATCTTCTCTGGCGCCAGGCCGACGATCGGCGCGATCTCGGTCACCAGTGAGTGCGTCGCCTGCGATGCGCTCCACACGGTAAGCTTTCCGTCACGGAAGTCAGCCACCGCGCAGCTTGGTCCCATCGACGCGTGCGTCTGCACCGCGAAGTCGTAGCGCGCCTTCAGCTTGCGCGGCGCGGCGGGTAGTGCCGCCCGAGCGTCGCCCACGTTCTGCGTCACATCCTCTTTGGCCACCTTGAGGCTACGCCAATGGTCGAATATCGTCGCCTGCTCGGGCAGTGGCTCTGCTGCGCCCCACTGCACCTGCGTCGCCCGCATGGCCTTAATGGCGCCCCATTCGGTCTTAGCAAGCACGGCCAAGAAGTCGCCCTTGCGTACCGTACGCACGAAACCACCAACTTTTTTCGCAGCGCTGTCGTCGAAGGACAGCAACGAAGCCCCCACAGCGCCGGGCCGTATCACCCGCGCGTGCAGCATGC
>JACMOJ010000419.1 GCA_014378085.1 Burkholderiales bacterium
GACGTAACCCTGATTGCCTTAACGGGATATGGTCAACCAGAAGATATCCGCAAGTCTCACGAAGCAGGATTTGATCATCACCTCACTAAGCCCCTCGACATCAGCAAGCTGCTCGGTATTCTTGCTAATATCCCGGACACGCGAGTGCTTGACTGACCGGCTGCTCGGACCGGATCTGCCGCGCTAGCATAAGAGGCCTCCGGAGACAGCCCTAACCGTCTCGATGACCACCGCTGCGACGTTTCGATTGCCTCGTGAGAGTCTGATCCAGACCGCACTTGACATATTTCGATGATGTACGTTTTGCGTAGCGGACTTGTCCCTATGGGTGACGCAGGAACCTACATCGACACGGCGCCCCTGAAGGCGCACCGTGATGCCCTGGATGGCAAATCGCCGCCTATCCGCACCTGAAACGTGCTGAGGCAGTCGAAGTGGCCCAGCTTAGGCATGCGTTGTTTAACTTTGGAAAATCTTCAATAAAGCCACTGCAGGCGACGTGGATCCGATCCTACGGTTTGCTTGAGCGGCTTCGAGAACTTCAATTAATTCATCGTATTTGTCGGCTTGTCTGTCGTTCAAGTTAGTCATATTCATGCTCCAGCGCGGAAACGTACGGAAGTTTGCGGGCTCGTTGTAAAGTATTCTCGAATTTTTGTGCCGGGGATCGAGCTCGATTTTTTTATAGAGCTTATCGAGCGTCGACGCAGGACCTTCCAATACTTGCAAGAACCAACCGCCGTTGTAAAACAAGCTACCGGTTACGTCCAGTGGTCCGTTGTTTTTTTTTGCTATTTCCTGGATCGCAGAGAGATCGTCGGGAGACATCTTCCGTACTGCTTGGCTTATGTATACAAGTTGATTTATAGACATTTTTCGTGACCTTTGTTGGAATATTGATAGGTGTGGACAGGCAGCAATATTTGTCCAGGACAAATAGCTTCTCGTAGAAATATATAACGCTAGTGCGAATTTTTGTCCTCAACTTCGCGAAATTGGCACGCTTCGTACCTCCCTCTCCAACCCTGCTTACAAAATCCAAGTGGATCTGGTCAATCTGGCCATCGTGGCAGGAATTGCGAAGCCCCTAACCTTTGCCAGGTTTCTTCAGTCCCACGCCAAAGAATCAATGATACCTTCCGCTCGAAAAGCAGGTTTGCAGAACAAATACCCTTGCATAAGGTCGATGCCCGCATCGCGCAGGAAGTCGCGCTCAGCCTTGGTTTCAATACCCTCAGCGAGCACCCTCACATCTAGCGCGGCGCAGATTGCCACGATGCCATTGATGATCGCCTGTTTCGGTTTCCGTGTGTCAACGTCGCGAACCAGGTCCATGTCGATCTTAACGATGTCAGGTTGATATTCGGACAATAGGTTCAAGCCCGCATAGCCAGCACCGAAATCATCGATCGCTGTGCGGAAGCCAAAACGACTGTATTCGCGGAAAATATTCACAAGATGCGGCCTGTCCTGCACACGTTCGCCTTCTGTAACTTCGAATATAATTCGCACAATCGGAAAGTTGTAGCGTTGCGCCGCTTCGAAGGTGCTGCGGATGCACGCGGCTGGTTGGTAGACTGCATTCGGCAAAAAATTGATCGACAACAACCCCTCCAATCCTAGCTCTGCTGCTCCTTTGATTGCTTGCACGCGGCAGGTCTGGTCGAACAAGTAACGATTGGCCTCCGTCACTTGAGACAGGACCGAAAAAGCAGGCTCGCCGTTCGGGCCTCGCACCAATGCCTCGTGGGCATAAATCGAACGGGTGCGCAAATCAACGATAGGTTGGTAAGCGAACACAATATCAAAGCCAAGCTCTTGCTCTTCCTTGCATTTCTGACACTTAACGGATGGCGTGTCGCTGTGAGCGATTGAAGTCGAAGTCATGTGAGACCTATGTTTTGTAAGGAAAGCATGGGAAAAGTCATTCACGTTGCAATGAGCGGAACCACCTCTGCTCAATAGGGCTTCCTTAACCCATAGTACGCTCATCCAGCGCAGGCGCCGCCATCATTTCGAATTTGCTCAGCAGGAAGGGGGCAGCTCAGCAATCGTTCAATCTTGTGATAAAAATGATAACATACCGGAGCTGCCGCTAAACCTTGATCAGACTCATTGAATTATGCGCTGCAGGACAGACCGAACAGTCGCATGCGTGACAATGTGTGAGTATTTCGTTGGGTCAAAGTGCCAGCATTTGCGGACCGGCAGGGTTCGGCCAAATGCCGACACTAGTGCCTACGAAGTGGATGCTTAGTTTCAAATCAGGCGAGCTGCTTCAAATTGCTAGGGGCCTACCTAGGGCCGGAATCTGCTACGAACGGTCGACAATCGACGGGCACATCGATTAGAAAGGTGGTACCTGTTGCCAGTGAACTGTCAACAGTGACACTGCCCCCGTGGTCTTCGGCAGCACGCTTGACGAAAGGCAGGCCGATTCCCCAACCCTTTACCGTAGTTTGATTGCCCCGCCGAGCATAGTCGAAAATACTGTCCAGCTGCTCTGGTTGCAATGGGTTTCCGCTGTTGTGCACGGACAGAAGTAGGCGACCATGCGTCTGCGCCAAATGGATGCGGACGACATTGCCGCTCCCGTAGTTTGCTGCATTCGTCACCAGATTTTCCACAGCACGTCGAAGGGTGTTGTAGCACCAATAGCCAGTCACACTGGTTGTGATAACCTCGACTGTGGGCATCACTCTGCCACCAAAATCCAACCCGATTATCTGCACCAACTCAGCCATGTCGAAGCACGTCAGCTTTAATGGAAGCGCACCTGCGGGCTGAGCAGTGAGGGCATCGAGTACTTCACCGATCATTTCGGAAAGCCGAGCGGCATTTGCTTGGATTTTACCGGCGACGCGCTTCGCGAACGGCAGGTCAGGCGCCATTTCAATAAGTTGTGCGCCATTACTGATTACGCCAAGCGGACTGCGCATATCGTGAGACAGGGCCGCCGCCAATTTATGACGTAACGCGTCATTGACCAGCGTGTACTCCCGTACGGCCGAGCGAATGGCGGTATTGATGGATGTATCGATAATACTCCAATGCCTCGCATCTAGATCGACCCCGTGCAAGCTGACTATGTTCTCTAATGTTTCTTTAAAGAGTTGGTATTCATGAATGATCTGGTCGGGGCGTAGATTTGTCATACGCGCACGTTCGCCACCATGTGCGGCGGCCGAAGTGTTATGACTGTTCGCATCATCGCGCGGATAAGAACGCGTCAGTGCTTCGGCGAGATTTCCGTAAAACGCGGGCAAGGTATTGATCATGATCGGTGTACGTATCTCGTTCGCGCCTTCGATCTTGGAGCGTACCTGGGCCTCCCAAACATCAAAAACTTCGTCTCTAATTGCTAGTAGGGCAAGCGAAGCGACACTTAACGCGTGACCCGAAAGATTTTGATCGGTTGCCAGCGTAACAGTTGAACCAGTGTCAGAAGTCAAGCGAGCGATCATGGCAGGGGGAAATTAATTTCATACGTAGCGAACTCGCATAGCATAACCCATCGGCCACTGGTCGGCTTCGTTGCCGAGCACGATTGAAAATAGCAGTAACGCGAGTGTGGCATTATCGCGTCATAAGTGTCGTCGGCAAAGCGGTACTCGCCGCTTGGCCGCATTCTTGCGGATCAGCAGGACGTGGGCAGAGCGCAGGCGGTCAGTACAGCGTCAAGGCCGAGCGCCCAAACGCGACGCGGGAGACAACGCCAGGCCGTAACACCGGCGCCAGCGGTAGCTGAACGTCGAAATCAGCCGTCCGCAGGCCAGGGCCAGAGCCATGGTCGGCTGCACACTTAACAAGTGTCCGGAATGGGGCGGAAGCAGTCCTTCGCTGCCCCTACGGTGAAGAATCGAAACGTAAGGCAGAGCTCGCAGGATTTGATAAGCATCTAACAAAGCCAGGATCCTTGGACTAAATCACCGAACTGCTGAGTGCCAAGTGACTCGTAGGAAATCTTTCCCGGTGGATGAGTCCTACTACGTTTCGTTCTCTTTGAGCCGGTGTCTCTCGCCGAGCAACTTAACAAAATCAAGCACCAAGCGCCGTTCATCGTCGGAGAGCAAATTGAAGTCCCGTAGCAAATTTATGTCTGCGGTTGACGGGCCAGCAACGATGGTAACGTCGGATCGGAGGTTCTCTTTCTCTTCTCCGAAGCGCAACCAGGAAGCCGACACGCCCAGCCAGCGCGCCAAGATATGCACTTTCTCCTGCGTTGGAATGGAATCGCCCTTGAGCCACTTACGCGCGGCATAGGGCGTGACAGCGGCACCGTCGGCGCGC
>JACMOJ010000420.1 GCA_014378085.1 Burkholderiales bacterium
CAGGTCGAGAACGGCCATTACCTGCGCATCTACATGGGCCACTTGCGCCACAAGCTGGAGGACGATCCGGCGCAGCCGCGCTATCTGATCACGGAAACGGCGGTGGGGTACCGATTGATGTTGCCGGCGTAGGCCCTTGATCGCTCAAGGCATCGCAGGTTGCACGCACCAGTTCAATGGACGAGATTGCGCGACGGCCTCAGTGGATGATTAGCAAATTGCGCCATACGTGCTCTTCCCTGTCGGCACATCGATTCCGAAATAACAAGAATATCCGCTGTCTTTTGTGTAAACGCAATCGACGTCCCCTCTGCGCCGTTCCCGGTAGTTAGCAGCGGAGCTGCACGCATCCTCCGCCTTCACATCCGGCCCGATTTGGTTGAACAGGTCTTTTGCAAATGGACCCTTGAACACGAACGCGACCTTCCGGTCCTTCGACGTCGGCGGCAGCTTTTCCGATAAGGTCCCGCCGTAGACTTGATAATGACCCTTGAGAGGTTGAGGTCCATCCCACTCGGCCTCCTTTTTGTCGGCTGCTTGGGCCAGCGAAAAAAATGCGAGCGCAACGACGATACCGGCGCTTAACGCGTTCATGAACGCTCCATGATTTCAAAGTGGATGTGATCGTCGTGGCCCCTTAAAGACCGGACGCGGCCTATTGACTGCTGTACCTTGTCGTCGTTGAAGAAGATTTTGGTCACCACCGGGTGCTGCACGAAAAGACGGATCAGCTTGGCGGTGGCGTCGCGGTCGTAGACCGCGTCGAAGCGCGATACACGCGCCTCCGGACCTATGAGTTTGTCTTTTCGCACGGGACGGATATCCATCTCTACGCCCTTTCGGTGACTTTTGTGGTCGTCGTATTCAAGTCCGCCAGCGATACTGATATTTCCGATACCGAACTTTCGGTCATCGATGGCTTGCCACTCGCGCTCGATGTAGAAGATCAGGGATAGCAGGTTGGGGTGAGCATACTGCGCAAGGTGGCCCGTTCCCGGCTTGTGGCCTAAATTCCCGTACACGTAGTAGCCTGCGTCTTCGGGCGCTTGGGGCAGAATGAAGTAGCCGCGTGAATCCTTTGGTTGGACTTGTAGCATGATGCCCGCTCCCTTACGCGCACTTGTTGCAAGCAAGATCCCACCCACCAGCGGTGTTGCCACCAGTACCGCCGCCGATTTTCTGTTGCGTGTATTTCCACTTTATCTTCGAAAATCGCAGCCCGATGTCGTCGTGAAGTAGGCCGCCATCGCTCGCAACTTGATCCATATTCGCGATCATGACGTTCTCCAACTCGACCTCGTAATATTTTACTGGCTTGCCGTCGCCATCGGCTCGCATGAATTCGAGCTTGGCTTTGGGGATCGTTTTACCCATCGAGCATGCCTGCATCAGAATTGGTGAGGCAATGTCGACGAACTTGGAAATCGAAATGGATCGGTGCTCGCACCGTTCGGCGGTGTGGCCGCCGCCCGTAGATGCGGTCGCGCTTCTGGGCTGGGTCACGCCCATGTGCGCTGATGTGAGTTCGATCCAGCCTTGATGCGCCGAGTCTGCTGACTCTCCCTTGATTCCGTCGATTTGAAGGTATGCGTCAGTTGCCATGATGTCTCCAGATGGTGAGTGAGAAAACCTGGATAATTGTCGCTTGGCCACACACCCACCAAATTGCTGCTAATCAAAGTTCGTTTCCGGTGAATGCAAAAATGGGAACGTCGCATCGATTTCGAAACTGCCTGCGACGTTGAAAATGTAGTCTCGTTGGTTCATGGCCTCATCCTAGAGCCTTGGCTGGCAAGCGATTTACGATGAGATCAGCGCTGCGGCGGCGCATCAAATACCACTTTTTGTCGGCGCGTTCAAAAGGCAGGATTGCAGCAGTGCGCTTGATTGGCATTACCGAAAACAGGCGTCAAACATAAATACATGCACGTCTTCGTGGTGAGTAATTTTGAGGCGACGCGCCAGTTAACCTGAAAATGTACGCGCACGGTGTCTCAAGGTGTCAAATTGAGCGCCCAGCTGCGAAGACGCGCGAAGGTACCTGGTTGTTTACGGATGCGCGACGCGTCCTCGCCCAGAGTCACATCGCGCACATAATGCAGGCTGTTTTCAATGGACCAATGCTTGCGGACACAGGCGCTGGCTTGTTCGGCGTTAAGCATGCGCGTGTAAATATGCCAAGCGGTTTCCTGGCGATTTCTCCAGCTCTTGTCTGCCATATGGAACATATCGGTAGAGCGCTCAATACGCACCAAGCAGCGGATACCGGGCCATTCCGGCAATTTTTCGGTGACGCTGGGCGGCAA
>JACMOJ010000005.1 GCA_014378085.1 Burkholderiales bacterium
GCATCGGTGAATGCATATTGCAAACCAACGCCAGCTTTTAGATTTGTCTCAGTCTTGCTGGGCGTTCGATTAACCACACTAACCAAACCCGTACTGCCAAACTCATCTCGTGAGCGGCCGTAGAACGCTCCCACTCGCGCAAAGGCGGAAAAGCGCTCGGTGACTGGCAGGGTTCCGACGAGATCCAAATTTGCCCCCTGAATCTTGATGCGACCTGTCAAGGTCCCAATCGGAACGGTTGTCGTCGTAAATCCAAACTTGCCTAGGTCGACATAACCACCTTCGAGCGCAAAATATCGCGTCATTTGGTAGCCGCCAAAAATTTTATACCCCGTGTCACGATCATCATTGCTCATAGTTGCTGCAGTAAAACCGCCGCGAAGTAGGTTTGAGATGATTCGATCGTTATCAATTTTCGCGCGGGTTTCGCCAACACTCGCGCCGGCGTACCAATAGGGTTCTTCGGCGAGCGCCGCTGGACTAGCCAGTACAAGTAGCGCCTTGACTAGCCAAGCAATTTTGCGTTGTTTGCTTGGTGCTCTCGTACCGTGAGTTGCGTTGATGAAATTCATTTTTTTCTCCAAGGGTTCAATGAAAAGCGCTGCAAGATGGGCACAGCAGATATCTACAAAAATTTGCTGCGCCCGGTCGACTCGCAATCCTAATCAAGGTCCCGGTACGTTAATCACCGTGTTAACCATCGTCACAGAAGCACCAAGGGAAAGCGCTCTACCATTTAGGGTCACGATTGCAACGTTGCCGGCCGTTGAGATCGCTACGCCCGCTTGCGAGATGATCGTGCCGACCATTGTGCCGCCACCGCCCGCGTTGATTGTTGCCGCACTGCCCACCTGCCAGAACACATTTTTGGCTTGCGCGCCGTTGGTAAGGATCACGCTTTGCGGGAACGCAGCACCGGGTCCGCCAACAGTTAGCGTCGTTGCCATCTGGAAGATCCACGTTGCGTTAGCGTTGCCTTGTGCATCGAGAGTCAAGTTACCGCCTTGAATCCTGAACGAGCCAGCGGCTGCGGTGTAGTTACCCGGTGCCAAGGTAAGGCTTCCCAAGTTTCCAGCGCCAGGATCTGGACCACCAGGTGCAGCAACCATTTGGTTGTAGGCGGCGAGTGCAGCTGCGCGAGCCGCAGTCGCCGCTGCAAATGTGACCGCCGTTCCTTCAGACGGGCAAGCAACAGTCGGCGGGGGCGGGGCGGTGTTGATTGCACCCGTCACAAGACCAATATTGAGCGTCGTCTCGGTGTAAGTACAGCCAGGACCATTACTGTGGAATCCCGTCACTGCAGTAGATACCGCCGTTGTGCCGATACTGCCGTTGATCACTGTCAACACACCTTGATTAGTAATGCCTGCACTGCCGCCAAAGCCGCCATAGGCTGCAGCAGCGCCCAGAGTGATTGGTGACACAAACGGGGGGACGATTACTGGCGCAGTGGTGAACGTCCAGACGAAGTCTGTCACCAGAGCATTACCCGCGACATCGCGAGCACCCGTCGTCACGGTTCCCGTACATGTTGTATTGGCAGGTAGCGCTGTCGTCGGTGTAAACGTCGCGGTATTTGCCGGCGATTGGTAGGTGACCGTACCGGTGACCGACACACCCACTGGACACGCGAGCCTCACCGTTGCAGCGGTAATCGTCAGCGGATTCATTGCTTCACTGAATGTTGCGACGACAAGCGTGTTAGTTGGCACATTGACTGCATTCGACGCTGGGTTGGTTGCAATGACGGTCGGCGGGATAGTGTCAGCTGCTGCCGCAGTCGTAAACGTCCAGACAAAATCTGCCGCCAAAGCATTGCCAGCGGTATCTTGCGTACCCGTCGTAACTGTTCCAGTGCATGTCGTGTTGGCAGGCAACACCGTTGTCGGTGTAAACGTCGCGGTGTTTGCCGGCGATTGGTAGCTGACCGTACCGGTGACCGACACACCCGCCGGACACGCGAGCCTTACCGTTCCAGTAGTAATCGTCAGCGGATTCATCGCTTCACTGAATGTTGCGACGATTTGCGTATTTGTTGGGACATTGACCGCATTTGAGGCTGGAGTGGTTGCAATAACGGTCGGCGGGATAGTGTCAGGCGCAGGGCCGGTGGTGAAGGACCAGACAAACGGGGCCACCATCGCGTTGCCGGCGACATCCCTAACGGTATTAGCTATCGTCGCGGTACAAATTGTACTTGCTGGCATGTTTACCGTTGGCGTAAATGTCGCCGTTCTGCCTGCAGACGCATACGCAACACTGCCGGTAAGATTGGTGGTGCCAGGACATGCCAGTCTGAATGACACATTCGTGATTGTCAGTGGATCCATCGGCTCGCTAAAGGTTGCCGAAACGAGCGCATTTAGCGCGACGCCTACGGCGTTTGCCACTGGCGAAGTAGACGCCACCGTCGGTGGAATGATATCTGGCGCAACCCCGGTGGTGAAGGACCACACAAACGGTGCCGCCATTGCGTTACCCGCCACATCGGTCACACCTGTCGTGATAGTGGCTGTACAAAGTGTGCTTGCGGGCAGAGGCAGGGTGGGCGTAAACGTTGCGATGTTGCCGGTTGAAGCGTAGCCGACAGTTCCAAGCACGGGCGTCGTTGCCGGGCACGCCAAACTGAAGCTTGCCGCTGTGATCGTAAGCGGGTTCATCGGCTCGCTGAAGGCAGCAGTGACCAACGTATTTAACGCGACACCGGTTGCGTTATTTGCCGGCACTACAGTGCTAACTGTTGGCCGTACCGTATCGGGAGCCGCCGCAGTGGTGAATGACCAGACAAAGTCTGCCGCAAGCCGGTTGCCAGCGACATCAGTGACCCCGCTCGTAATTGTTGCTGTACAAAGAGTGCTTGCAGGAAGGCTAGCAAGGGGCGTGAACGTCGCGACGTTCCCACTCACCGCATAGCCAACCGTGCCAACAATTGGGTTGGTCGCTGGGCACGATAGTTTTACGTTGGCAGTTGAAATCGTGAGCGGATTCATGGCCTCGCTAAATGTTGCCGTAATGGTGCTGTTGACCGCAACGCCGCTGGCATTTGCCACGGGAATTGTTGAAGTCACTGTGGGCGCAACCGTATCAGGCGCTGGGCCAGTTGTGAATGACCAGACAAATGGCAAGACCATTTGATTGCCTGCGACATCTCTCACACCGGTTGTTACCGTTACCACGCAGGTTGTCGCTGGTGGCAGGTTTGTCGCTGGAACTAACGTGGCAACATTGCCTAATACGGTGTAGCCGACGGACACGGTGGTCGAAGCCGTTGCTGGGCACGCGAGTCTAAGATTTGTTGCGTTAATGCTCAGCGGATCCATCGGCTCGCTGAAGGCAGCAGTAATCACCGCGTTAAACGCCACATTAGTCGCGTTTGCCAACGGGAAAATGGAACTCACGGTTGGTGGGATGCGGTCAATGGCGGCACCTGTCGTGAAGGTCCAAATGAAATTCTGCGGAATTGTATTACCAATCGTATCCCGCACACCCGTCGTCACAGTAGCCGTGCAAAGCGTTGCAGCAGGCAAGTCGTTTGAAAGGGTCAGCACCGCTACGTTGCCCAACGGCGTGTAGCTGACAACGCCGACGATCCCCGTGCCGGTCGGGCAAGCCAGCAAGAAATTCGCTGCCGTGATGGTCGTCGCATCCATCGGCTTGCTGAACGCTGCCGTGACAACACGCGTATTGACTGGTACGTTCGTACTAAAAGGTTGCGGCGTAACCGCCGTCACCGTGGGAATTAAAGTCGCAACAACGCCGCCAAGAATCGGATCTCGCCCATTATCGCCGCCACCGCTTCCACCGCCGCAAGCTGCGAGCATCACAGTCACGATGAAGCTGGTTAGACCGAAAAGTACTTTTTTCGGCTGCCACGCTCTGTGCATGGTTTGAATTGCCATTTTTTTCATGTGAGTCTCCGTTTGGACTTGTCGGGCGTGTGCCGCAAGCATTCGCAAGCGCCGAGGCCGGCGTGAATGTGAATCGCCTACTGGTTTTTGAGGGAACAGTAAAAGCTTACCTATCAGTATACCGACGCCAAATGCGAAGGTCTGTTCGATTTCGCACAGAAAGGACCTAAGAACCCTGCTTAAGTACTTTTCGGATTGACTTTTGCACCAAGCTAGGTTTTGGTTTCGTGCTTCCGTCTCTTGGTGAGCGATACGGCTGACAAAGTCAATGTCTGTGCAAAAGCTTCCGCACCGAGGCTTCCCACTCGGCGAATGGGATCCGGGCTGCTGCCCTGCAGCTCGGGATTGCCCTCATGTCGAAGGCTAGCGAATGCGCGCTGATCGGGAAGTGCGCTAACGTACAGACCTAGGTTGTCAAAGAGAGCATTCTCACGGTTCTCCCAATAACGTGGTGACACTTGGGCGACGAAGTGCAACCTTTGCTGCCCGGGCAGAAAATCCACCACGCGATACATACGCCATTCATACCCCACACACACTCCATACAACTTAATATAGAAAGCCACGAATGAAGCCAATCACATCCCGCTGCTGCCTCGCCATAGCAGGCGTTCTTGCTGCGACTTCCACACTTGCCATTGCGCAATCGAGTAGCGCGGCTTCATGGGCCGAAAGTTATTATTATTTGGGCATTGCCGGCGGCGAGGCGCGTTCACAATTCCACGAGCAGCGGTTGGTTTCTAGCCAACTTTCGCCCGGGGTAATTGGTAGCGGTATCACTGGCCACGACAACCGCGACGGTGCCTTCAGGATATTCGGCGGTTACCAGTTCAACGGCTATTGGGCGCTTGAATTGGGTTATGTAGACCTTGGAAAATTTAGCTTCACCTCTTCTATCTACCCGACCGGGAGGCTTAACGGCGAGATCAAAGCGCGCGGTGACACTCTTGATCTGGTTGGCACTTTGCCAATCACCGATAATTTTTCGGTGATTGGACGCCTCGGCGCACATTACAGTCGCACGCAGGCAGCTTTTAATGGGACAGGAAATGCGGCGTTTGTAAACAGTAATCCCAGCAACCGCAAGACAAATATGAAGGCGGGTGCCGGATTACAGTACGCGTTTTCGCCGGCCTTCATAGTTCGCGCTGAAGGTGAGCGGTACAAGCTGGATGACCCGGTCGGCGGTACGGGTTACATCAACACCGCAATGCTTAGCTTGGTGTTCCCATTTAACCGGGAACGCATCATGCCAATGAAAATGGCGGAACCAGTCTACGTTGCGCCGGAACCGGTGCCGCAACCCGCACCCGTAGTGGCCGCACCTGCACCGGTGGTTGTCGCGCCCCCACTTCCACCGCCAGCGCCAAGCCAACGCCGCGTGACTTTTTCTGCTGAGTCACTGTTCGGATTCGACAAAACGGCGATACGGCCCGAGGGGATGGCTGCACTGGATACATTCATTCGCGAAGTACAAACAACGCAGTACAGTGTGCTGGCAGTTGAGGGACACACCGATCGAATCGGTTCCGCCACCTATAACCAGAAATTATCCGAAGCACGCGCCGCGGCCGTGAAAGGCTACTTAGTTAATACCGGCCGGCTAGACGGTTCGAAGATTCAGATGGCAGGCAAAGGCGAAACTTCGCCCGTCACAAAAGCCGGCGACTGTGTTGGCAACACCGCCACGCCAAAACTCATCGCCTGCTTACAGCCAGATCGTCGGGTTGACGTGGTCGTCACAGGAAACCGCTGAAATGAAAAAAACCGCATCTGTCACAAAAATTGCCGCTAAGGAGCGGCAACTGGCCCCCCTCCACACCCCAACGGACTTGCAGTCAGCCTCAACTGTCAATATCGCCGCTGCACTAAATGGCATTCTCGCGGATGTCTTTGCGCTCTATCTCAAAACCAAGAATTTCCATTGGCACATGAGCGGGCCGCATTTTCGTGATTACCACGTGATGCTCGACGAGCAAGCAACCCAACTCTACAACATGACAGATCCGCTCGCAGAGCGTATCCGCAAAGTGGGAGGTATGACGTTGCGCTCGATTGGCCATATTGCTCGCACCCAACGAATTCTCGACAACGATGCCGCCTATGTTGAGCCGTCGGACATGCTGGCGGAGCTGTGCGAGGACAACAAAACACTTGCAGCACATCTACGAGGAGCGCACGACGTCTGTGCAGAACACCGTGACATCGCGTCCACTAGCCTAATGGAGGGCTGGATCGATGAATCGGAACGCCGCACATGGTTCTTGTTTGAAACAACACGGCAGCACGATTCGTCAGGACACTGACACAGGGTGCCAACGCGAATGCGTTTGTGTGGCAGCAGGTGGCGGCCCGACCCATGGCATGCCGCCTGCTGATTTTTTTCTCTGTATCCCCAACATTTGAAGACGTAAATTAGGATATCGGCATGAGTAACTTAAGAACGCTATTGAGCGTAATCGCCACGGGACTCGGCGCATGGTTTTTGTGGGACACCACGAGGCGCGCTTTACAAAAACAACACGAATTAGCTCGCGCTGACGCGAAAATCACCGCCTCGCAGGAATGGGAGTCAGAAGGCGGCGCACTTCGGCAGAAGCCAACCACCTTAAAGAGCCACTGATCGCGTAGATAATTCCCAGGCTGAACCGTCGGATCTTGACGCGGTGTGCCACGTCGGCGAGTCAACAATAGACGATTTTTAGCACAAGACCGCACTGCCGCCGCCTACCGCGCAAAACGGGTTTTGTTGCGCACACTGCTTTTCTCGCTAACCTTTATATGCGCGGCCCATTCAGCGGCGCGCCTTCCTACACTGCACCACAAAATATTGGTGCGACCATGACGGCCAGAGCCGCGCCTGCGGTAATTAAAGCCTCACGTGCGGCAACCGCTATCATTCGACGCATGCGCCATGTAATTCCACCCGGTGGCGTTAGTGGTTAGTAAATACCTCACTTGTCAGAGTCGAATAGTTTCCTAGGCGCTAACCTGGGGTTTTGGTTTCCCGACGATGTCGCGTAGGGCTCAGCACCTGAACTGCACGGGCTTCTGTTAGCGATCGTACGGACAGAAAAATCAAAAAACGCAATCATAGGCGGAGAGTTGGGGCCGCTCATACGGCACCCTACCACACCCCCCACCGGCCAGTTTAATCCGCCATCTCAATACGCCGAAAGATACCCCATGACCTATTGCGTTGGCGTAAAGCTTGATACAGGGATGGTCTTTGCGTCAGATTCCCGCACCAATGCTGGGTTGGACAATATCGGCAAATTTTGCAAAATGAATGTGTTCGAGCAGTCGGGCGATCGCATGATCGTTTTACTGAGTTCGGGAAGTCTGGCTGGCACACAAGCCGTAATCGGCATCTTGCATCAGCGCTGCGCAGCAGGAAATGGAACACCATGCATCTTGACCGCGACCACAATGTTTGATGTGGCGATGTTGGTGGGCGACGCGATGCGCGACATTGAGCGACGCGATGGCGAGCATCTAGAACGTGCGGAGCTTTCGTTCAACGCGTCATTTATTGTTGGCGGGCAAATCCGCGGTGAACCGATGCGCCTGTTTCGCATCTACGCCGAGGGTAACTTTATCGAAGCCGGTGATGACACACCGTTCCTACAAACCGGAGAAACAAAATACGGCAAACCAATGATTGATCGCGTGATTTTGCATTCGACATTGCTTACCGAAGCGGTCAAGTGCGTGCTGGTGTCGTTTGATTCAACCATGCGCAGCAATCTGTCAGTCGGCATGCCGATTGACCTCATCTGCTATGAGGTCGATACGCTGGCGGCACAAAAGCGCCGCCGTTTCGATTATGGCGATAGCTACTTCACCGAACTCAGTCGTGAGTGGGGCACAGGTATCCGTCAAGTGTTTCGGCAGTTGCCTGAGTTGCCTTGGTAGCGCAATGTTTCCGCTTACATAATCCGCCGTTGCCGCAATCCGTCATGGCGGTAGCTCGCTAAACGTTTTTTCGATATTGGAAAGTAATCATGCAAATTCGCGTTGGCTTTGAAATGATCTACGAGTGTCCACAATCCACGCCGATGATTTTTACTTTGCATGTGCATTCATCTCGCGTGTCGGATCTCATTGGCCGTGATGATCTGAAATTCGACCCGCCCGTGCCGCCTGTTTCACGAAAGGCCTATCGCGATGGCTTCGGTAATTGGTGTACACGGATCGTCGCGCCGGCAGGTCGCACCACCGTTTCCGCAGATGCGATGGTGAACGACAGCGGCAGAGCCGACCTCATCTCACCTGAAGCGCGGCAAGTTGCGGTGCAGGATTTGCCGGAGGAAACGCTGGTTTATCTACTCGGCAGCCGCTATTGCGAAACAGACCGCCTCGCGGATA
>JACMOJ010000421.1 GCA_014378085.1 Burkholderiales bacterium
CCGTCTTGATGTCTTCCATGTCCTTGGATGTCAGTGGTGGCGCGGTCAGGCCGCCACCTTTTCTGTTGATGCCCTTGTTGTTCGACAGCACGCCACCGACCAGCACCTTGCATTCGATACGATTGCCGCGCACCGACATCACCTCAAATACGATCAGGCCGTCATTGAGCAATAGCACGTCTTTGGACTTTACGTCGCGCGCCAGTTCCTTGTAGTCGATGCCCACCTGTTCTTCGTCGCCCAGCACGCAATCTGCATCGAGCACGAATGTGGCACCGGTTTTCAAGATAACTTTGTTGTCCTTGAATCTGCCGACCCGGATTTTTGGCCCTTGCAGATCCGCGAGAATGCCGACGGTGCGGTTGGATTTCTTCGCAAGCTCTCGCACCAGATTTGCCCGGGCAATGTGATCCTCAGCCTTACCGTGCGAGAAGTTCATGCGCACCACATCGACGCCCGCATTGATGAGGCGCTCCAGAACGTCCGGCGCTGATGAAGCGGGGCCAAGGGTGGCAACAATTTTGGTGGCACGTGACATGACTGGTTTCCTTTTTTGCACTTCATCCTGCGAGTGCGACAGGGTAAACGCTTTGGTAACGCTCAACGAGCGATTTTTACGGTGCGGCGCGTTGTTCCAGAATTTCCACCGCAGGCAATACCTTGCCTTCGAGAAACTCAAGGAACGCCCCGCCACCGGTGGAGATATACGACACTTTGTCGCTGATCCCGTACTTGGCAATTGCCGCCAGCGTGTCGCCACCACCGGCGATGGAAAATGCATTTGAATCAGCGATGGCCCGCGCCACTGTCTCGGTGCCGTGACCGAATTGGTCGAACTCGAATACGCCGAGTGGGCCATTCCAGACGATCGTGCCGGCGTTCTTCATGATTGCGGCGAGTGTTGCAGCCGTTTGCGGGCCGATATCGAAAATCATATCGTCGTCGGTGACATCTTCTGCACGCTTCGTGACTGCCGGCGTCGCTGCTGAAAACTCTTTTCCACAGACCACATCGACTGGAATCGGTACCGCTGCGCCGCGCGCGGCCATCATGTCGATGATCGCTATCGCTTCGCCGACCAAGGTCGGCTCGGCTAACGATTTGCCGATCGGCAAACCCTTGGCCAACAAAAAAGTATTGGCGATCCCGCCACCGACCACGAGTTGATCGACTTTCCCCGCAAGCGATTTGAGAATCGTCAATTTCGTGGAAACCTTTGATCCGGCCACGATGGCAACCATCGGACGCTTTGGGGTTCTGAGGGCATTACCCAATGCATCTAGTTCGGCTGCCAGCAACGGGCCCGC
Source organism: Burkholderiales bacterium (assembly GCA_014378085.1). Next base: position 1,308 of record JACMOJ010000421.1, read on the forward strand.
GCAGGCAATACCCGCGTATTTGGCGACACCATGTGTGGTTGCTTCTGCGCGGTGCGCGGTACCGAATGCGTCGTTGACGTAGACATCGCACAATGCGGCTATTTTCTTTGCGAGCTCGTCGCTGTTTCTTTTCTCGCCTCTGTTGCCGCGACAATTCTCGAGCAACACCAATTCGCCCGGCGCTACTTTCACGCCTTCAACCCAGTTCGCCAACAGTGGCACGTCGCGTCCCATCAATTCACTCATGCGTTTTGCAATGGGCGCTAATGAATCCGCGGATTTGAACTCGCCTTCGGTCGGTCGTCCCAAATGCGATGTCACCATGACTGCGGCTCCCTGATCGAGCGCAAACAAGATGGCGGGAATCGAGGCGCGAATGCGCGTGTCGTCGGTGATGTTGCCGTGGTCGTCCTGCGGCACGTTCAGATCGGCGCGGATGAAGACGCGCTTATTTTTTAACTCAAGGTCGGTCAATCGGATAAATGCCATTGCTAATCCACCATTCCATCATTCACTCAAATGTTTTCCGGCGACTACTTTGTAAGACACGCTTCCATTTGCTGCTGGGCAGTGCGCAGCAGATCAGTGCCTTGCTGGGCCTTTTGCGTGGTGGCTTCCCCGGAATTGC
>JACMOJ010000422.1 GCA_014378085.1 Burkholderiales bacterium
CTACATCGTGACCGCCGCGCGTTTATGAAATCGGTTTCCGCCATGGCATCTCTGCCATTGATGGGAAGTGTGATGCAGGCGGCAAATGCCGCAGGGCCATTCGATGACTATCGCGCGCTGGTTGTGCTGTTTCTGTACGGCGGCACGGATAACAACAATATGATCATCCCGTTGGGGAGCGAGTACGCAGCCTATTCAACGCCCCGCGGCAATCTTGCGATTCCGCAGGCCAATGTCATTCCGATTTCCGCTGGCGTATCTGGGCGTTCATTTGGCATGCACCCAAACATGAAGGCGTTGGCGGCGATTTTTAACAATGAACGCAAACTGGCGGTGGCGAGTAACGTTGGTGTGTTAGTTGAGCCAACCACGCTGGCGGCGTTCCAGCAGAAGAGCAAGCTACCGCCACAGCTGTTTTCTCATTCCGACATGGTTAGTCATACCCATACTGGGCGTGCTGACTGGCCCGCAGAGACAGGTTGGGGCGGCAGACTTGCGGACCTGATTGAATCGGCAAACGGTAACTCACAGGTCTCAACTTCTATCAGTGTTGCCGGTCAAACGTTGTTTCAGAAGGGGAGCCGGGTATCGACCTATGCCCTGAATGAATGGAAGGCGGCAGACAGCGTGATTGTGGGCCGGATGCGATCGTATCGGGACTGGGATAATTCTTCTGCTGGAAGGTCAAATCCACAGATCGCCTACGAGGCGCATCTCGCGGCGGCCGGCACCAACCTGCTGGAACTCCAGTATAAAAGCATGGCATCACAGACTGCTCGTACGGGCGACTATCTGACTTCTGTTTTGTATGACGTTGATGCCAGCGGTAATCCTATACGGGGTGCAAATAACAGCGTCACTGAAAAATTTCCAGTCGGTGCGGCACCACCGTTGAATTTTGTGGATTCGCGCGGTTTTACAATCACCAATCGCCTAGCGTCGCAACTCAAGTCAGTGGCTAGCCTCATTGCGGCCCGTAACGTGCTTGGCGTGAAGCGCCAGATATTTTTTGTCTCCTTGAACGGGTTTGATACCCATGGTGATCAGTTCAAAGACTCCAACAACACCACGACGCCGATTTTGAGCGGTAGGCACGCCGATTTACTCCAGCAAATGGACGAGGCCGTCTCTTGGTTCTACAACTGGACCAAAACGGCGGGTGTCGCTAACTCGGTCACGACTGCGACGCTGTCGGATTTTGGCCGCACGCTGATTTCTAACGGCGCGGGCAGCGATCATGGGTGGGGTGGACATAACTTTGTGTTGGGCGGTGCGGTGAACGGCGGCAAATTCTACGGCGGGCCAAGCGCCGGACAAGAATTCCCGATTGTGGCGCTGGGTACGCAACTCGATGTCGGACAGGGCCGTTTGATACCAACGACGTCCATTGACGAATACGGTGCAACCCTCGCGAAGTGGATGGGTTCTTCAAATAGTGAACTGACCACGGTGTTCCCAAATCTCGCACGCTTCCCGCGTCAGACCGGTATGGGGTTCGTCTAGCGTTTGCTCAGGTCTTGGTGAAGCCTGTTTCTGTCCACGGGTGTGGCGGTGCAAATCTCGGGTTCGGTCCGTCATTGACGACCGTCCTAATGACAACGTTATAAGAGAACGGGTTCCAGCGCTTCAATTAGCCGGCTAATTTCATCTGCGGAGTTGTAATGCGCTATCGACACCCGCACCACGCCGCCTTGTGACCGCAACCCAAGCGCATCAATCAGGCGCTGCGCGTAAAAGTCGCCAAACCGAATACCAATGCTGAATTGGTCAACATGGCGAACGATGGACGCACTTGGTTTGCCATCCACCACAAAACTAATGGTGGGCATACGATCGCCGTTAGTGACACGATCCCTTCCAATGATGCGCACGTTTTTCTTGGTGCGCAGATAGCCGAGCAGTAGTTCGGCAAGAGTGTCTTCGTGACGCGCAAAAACGTCAAAGGCGGCCTGCATTTTTTCGCGCGCGCTACCTTGTGAGCCGAACGTTTCGCCCATCGAAGCGAGATAGTCGGCGATGCCTGCGCAGCCACAGGACAACTCAAAATTCACGTTGCCCGGTTGTAACTTGTAGGGCAACACATCCGCGCCGATGAAGTGATGATTCAAGCTGGGCAGGCTGAGCAACAGTTCGCGCTTTCCCCACAACACCGCGTAGTGTGGGCCGAACACTTTGTAGAAACTAAATACGTAAACGTCGGCGCCGCTGGCCTGAACATCGACCAGTCGGTGCGGCGCATACGCCACACCATCGACGCACAGTTTTGCGCCTATCGCGTGTACACGTTTCGCGATTTCAGCGACGGGATTTACCGTGCCGAGTACGTTTGAGGCGTGGGTGACCGCCACCCATTTGGTGCGCGAAGTCAGCAGACCGTCTAAGTCGGCGAGATCGAGTTCCAGCGTCTGGCGATTGACCTCCCAAACCTTGACGATGGCCCCCGCCTCTTGCAACCGCATCCAGCCGCCGATGTTGCTTTCGTGATCGGTGTTGCTGATGATGATTTCATCCCCGAGCTGGATGCTGGGCCGCAGCGCCTGTGTGAAGAGAAACATCAATAGTGTGGTGGCACCACCCATCACCACTTCTTCATCGTGCACAGCGTTAATGAGTGTCGCCACCGAATGGCGTGCTGCTACCACACGCGCGGATGCCTCAATGGACGTGGCGTAACTCGCGCCTAGCTGCACGCTGGTCGTGGTGAGATATTCGTGGATTTGATCGGCGACGCGTTTGAGCGTTTGTGAGCCACCCGCGTTATCGAGGTAAACCATGTTGCTGGCGAGTGCTGGAAATTCTGCACGGACGATGGCGAGTTGTTGTGGGGTCATGAGCGGCTGAACTGGGATGAGGTGAGTGTGTTGCGTGAGTTTGAATCTTAGCAGGGCGTAGCACCCATCCCCACCCTAACCCTCCCCTTGAAGTGGAGGGAAACGTAAATTGTGCCTCCCCTTGAAGGGGAGGGAAACGTAAATTGTGCCTCAGCATGAAGGAGAGGAATTGCAATTTGCGCCTCAGCATGAAGGGGAGGGCATCGTAATTTGTGCCTTCAGCATGAAGGAGAGGGAATCGCAATTTGTGCCTTCGCATGAAGGAGAGGAATTGTAATTTGTGCCGTCGCATGAAGGACAGAGAATCGTAAATTGTGCCTCAGCATGAAGGAGAGGAATTGTAATTTTCGCCCCGCCATATCTAAGCGAACAACGAAGCACGCGTCTCCTGCGAGGCTAGCCGCATGGCGATATATTCCTCCCCTTACAAGGGGGAGGGTAGGAGGGGGATGGGTCGCTCAACTCCCAACATCCAGGCTAGCCTGTAACGAATTCAAAAAAAGCCAAACTCTATTACTATCGGGCACCTTCAGCCAAAAAGTGCCGGGAGCGCCCGTCAGATGGCGAGTTTCATTTCCGCGACATGCCAAGCAAAATTCACAAGGAGAACACCGCGAGCGGTGTTGGGCGGCTAGTCATGCAAATTAGTTGCCGGAAACCACCAAGGATTGTGTTGCTCAGTCACGTTTTCGATCAACACACGCTTGCGTCGAAAGCGGGTGATGGAAACGTCGCCCATCCGTGACGGACCCAAGCCGGAATTCTTAAACGCTTGTTTCTCGCCGTCATGCACAATTGCGGTCAGTGCAGCGTCGTTGATGCTTATCGCGCCGCCGTCAATTTGTTTGGCGACCTCAATCGCGCGCACGCGAGGGCCGAACACCGCGCCTGACAATCCAAACTCGGTGCCGTTTGCTAGCGCAATGCCTTCTTCAGCGTTGGCAATCGACATCACTGGCAGCACGGGGCCAAAAGTTTCTTCAGTCATGATTTTCATGTCCGCGGTGA
>JACMOJ010000423.1 GCA_014378085.1 Burkholderiales bacterium
CGCGGTATTTCGACCACCCCTGCTGCCGGAAGACCCGCGCTTCATGGGCACCACCCTCGCGCAGATTCACGGTGATGTGCCCGGCCTTGAGAGTTGGCTGAAGCGGGTCTTCACCGTCATGGGTGGGTTCATGGCCAGCACCGGTGTGCTCACTGTCTTTATCGCCTCTGTCGCTCTCCCGGCACGGCTTCCGGGTGCCTCATGGGCAATCGCTCTTTCAGGTGCACTCGGTGTTGCGCTCATGAGCGCCACCAACTTTGCACTGAACTCCGATTTCCAATGGCTACTGCTCGTTCCCGCGCTAGCCTGGGTTGCGGGTTTGGCCTTTTTCGTCAGGGGTCGCTGAGCAATGACGGCGAACCCTTCCATCGAGCAGACGTTCCAAAGGACGCTTCGCGCCCATTGGCCCGCCGCTCATGTCAATCGTTAGGCATTGCAGTTAGGCCCTGTTGCGCAACACGCAACGCGCGCTCATTCCGACATGATCACAACGTTTCGCCACAAAAGTCTACGCAAATACTTTGAATCTGGCAGCTTGGCAGGAATTCGACCGGCGCATGCGAGTCGTCTCAAAATGCAGTTAGCCGCGCTTGATACTGCTCAAGTTATCGAGGACATGAACATTCCCGGCTTTCGGCTTCGCGCGCAAAAGGGAAGTGAGCGTGGGCGTTGGTCAATATGGGTAAATGGCAATTGGCGTCACGCTCGAGTTTGAGAACGGCAACGCATTTGTTTTAGATTACGAGGATTATCACTAATGGCTATGCACAATCCACCGCACCCCGGCGCATTTATTCAAGAGGTTTATCTTGCGCCGAATGAAATCAGTTGCAGGGAACTCGCCCTCAAATTGGGCGTTGCCGCTTCGACCCTTAACCGCGTTTTGAATAAAACCAGTGGCTTGAGTCCTGAAATGGCTCTTCGCCTTTCAAAAGCATTGGGGCGCTCCCCCGAAAGCTGGTTGACGATGCAAGACAATTACGATTTATGGCAAGCCAAGCAGACGCTAGACTTGAAGAAAGTTCACAAGATCGAGTTCAAATATGCCTAACGTTACGGTCAAGAGGGGCGGGCGAGAAGCCGCCCGCCACTTACCTCAACGTGCCTGAACCGGCCCACCGATAAGGGCGTTTGAAAAAGCCTCGGCTGCCGATACCGCCTTACTTCAGTATTACGCGGTCACCCAATTTCACCGCTCCCAGTTTCACTGGCACCAAATTTACGCCGAACAGAATGCCCTTGTCGCCGTCCCGAAAAGTGGAGAGCGTCTTTAGTGGTTCCGGGCCGCGCACCTCACCTGTGGCTTGATCGGTGGTGGTCACTTGGCAGCGACCGCACGGCTTGGCGGCACGAAACACCGCACTTCCAATGGTAATTTCGTTCCAGCCATCTTCGGCCCAAGCCGCAGCACCGCTGACGACCAAGTTGCTGCGAAAGCGATTCATCGGTACCGCTGCGCTGCCGCTGGCAACAATTTTCTGATTGAGATCGTCGAGCGAGGCCTCATTGGTGATGAGGAACGGGAACCCATCCGCAAAGCTCACAATCTCGTTGTTCTTCGCGTAATCGGTGTTGCAGAGCCGCTCGGCGCTGTCGGGCATATAGACCAAGTGCACATCGAGTCCAAGAAAATCTGATAGCCAAGCATCGGCTTCAGCGCTGACGGTATGCGCCTGCACGTGTGACGACCACACGCGCACGGCGCGCGTCGGCATTGAACGGGGCTGAACATCTACGCAGACCGACTCCTGATCGGGGGCAGCGATTTCCAATTGGCTGCCGATAAGCTCCGTCCACACCGTCGCCATCTTGGGGATTTCACGCTGGCTCACAAACTCATGATCGTGATCGACAACCATGAATCGTCGGTCGTATTGCAACCCACGCGCGGTGGTGTCCGACTCATCAAGCGCAATGCCACCAAGGCCCTTCACCGGAAAAATGTTGATCCCAACAAGTTTTACCGTCATGTTTCGCCTCCCAGCAAGGGGTTATTGTGCCGTTGCCCAGCAATGGATTCATGCTAACGTTATGCCGCGCGTGGGTGGCAACTGCAGCAACTCAGCAACCCAGCAACTGCAGCCCAGCCGCGCGCCGTAGAATATTATGCAGTTTTTGCTGGTTAAGACTCTGGCTCGTTGACCTCATGAAGGAGAGCACCAAATGATTGATTGGGTGAAGAAGCTGACAGGCGAGTTAATCGACATCATCGAATGGCTCGACGATTCTACGAACACGCTGGTTTATCGCTATGAGCGGCACAACAACGAGATCAAGTTCGGCGCCAAGCTCACCGTGCGCGAAGGCCAGATGGCGGTGTTTGTGAACGAAGGCAAGATTGCCGACGTGTTTCAGCCAGGTATGTTTACGCTGACGACGCAAAACATCCCGATTCTTTCCACTTTGCAAGGTTGGAAATACGGTTTTGAATCACCGTTCAAAGCGGAGATTTATTTCGTCAGCACGCGCAAGTTCACCGACCTCAAATGGGGAACGCCCGGCCCCGCCACCATGCGCGACAGTGAATTCGGTATCGTTCGGGCGACCGCGTTCGGCATCTACACCATTCGCGTGAAAGACGCAGGTATTTTCATCAAAGATATTGCGGGAACCGAGGGCCGTTTCACGACCGAGCAAATCCAAGAAAACTTGCGTGGCAAGATCGGTCTGCGGATTAAAGAAGTGCTGCCAGAGCTCGCCCTGTCGATCATTGATCTCGAAGCAAAAGTGATGCTGATGGGGCAGATGTTGCGCGATCGTATCGGGCCAGATTTTGAATCGATGGGGCTCGAGCTGTGCGAAGTGCAGGTGCAGGACGTCGGCCTGCCGGAAGAAGTTGAAAAGGCCATCGACAAGCGCGGTGCAATCGCCGCTGTCGGTAATCTTTCCGCTTACACGCAGTACGAAACAGCAAGCGCCATTCGTGATGCCGCCACCACGCCCAATTCGGCTGCAGGTGCGGGTATGGGGCTCGGCGCGGGAATTGCGATGGGTGCCGGCATGGTCGGGCAAATGGGTATGGCAGCGGGAGCGATGAACACCGCTGCACCGCCGCCGTTACCTACTGCAGTGGCGTTTCACGTTGCGGTAGGCGGCGCGCAAACCGGGCCGTTTGATATGAGCGCGCTGCAAGCGCAATTCACCGGCGGGAAGTTGACGCGTGACACACTCGTCTGGAAAACCGGGATGGCGCAATGGGGTAAGGCGGGTGATGTTGCGGAGTTGTCCGCGCTCTTCACCAGCGTCCCGCCGCCAGTGCCGCCCGGCGCTTGATGCTTGATGCTTGAGGTCTAACGTTTAACGCCCAACGCCCAACGCCCAACGCCCAACGCCACAATGCGCGAGTTTCCATGAAATCAAAACTGTATCGGGTCGCAGCCGGGCTCGTTGGATTCGGTTGTGTGTTGGTGCTATTGCACATGATCGTCAATTGGAAGGGGTTCAGTGTCGGCATCGCTTTTGCCGTTGTTAACCTCGCAGTTGGTGCCTGGTTTCTGCTTGATTACGCGCTGCGCCGGCAAAAGGATGCGGCAGTCACGGGCGCGGCAGACCACGCGCTGGCGAAGTCGTCATGAACATCACCATTCGCGCGGCAGAACCAACCGACTACGCTGCGGTTTGCGAAGTCATGTCGCAGCCAATTGCGCAAGCAAATACGCTGCAATTACCGATGGCCTCGCTCGACTTATGGAAAACGCGGCTCGCTGAATTTCCCGCAGGAAGCCATATGCTGGTGGCAGTCGTCGATGGC
>JACMOJ010000424.1 GCA_014378085.1 Burkholderiales bacterium
AATTACAAATAGCGAGGGCACTGACTGAGACGATTTCTTGCGGCGAAAAACATCCCTGCGAACCGAGCGCGCTTCGAAAAATTGTCACGCCGTAACCGTCGGCGGTCCGACTGCAACCTCGAGAAATGCCGCACTCTTTGCTAGCGCCGCGACATCCAATTCGCACCACTGGGTCCCGGTTTGGTCGCGGTATTGCGTTTTAAGCCAAGGCCGTCCCGCATCACACACTTGTAGGCGTTCAAATGTCTCGGGATTACGTAAACCCAACATCCGGCTAACGACGATCCCCGACGCCTCAAGCAATCGTTCGTTGAGCAACACGACACGACGCTCAACACCCTGGGCCGTTGCCGGCCCGCCTTGGAATGCCGAAAAGTCCGCAACCGCAAACAATTTTCCCCGCACGTTGGCAACGCCTTGAAACCAATGCTTGGTTTGTGGAACCGGTACGAACGCAGGCACCGGAATGACCTCCGCAACATCGGCCAGTGAAACGAACCAATTTTCTTGGTCCACCTGAAAACCGAGCTTTGACGCGGACGCACGCAGCTTAGACGGATCGCGCAGCCGCTCGGCGACATTACGCTGGAACTCTCGTAAGCTGGACTTGCGAGCCATCGTGGCTGCGCTTCTAGCCTAACGCCTTGATCTTGGCGATCAAGTCTGCGGCGCTAACCGGCTTCACGAGATAGTCCTTCGCCCCCTGCCGCATTCCCCAAATCTTGTCTGTTTCCTGGTCCTTCGTCGTACATATAAAGACCGGAATATGTTTTGTTGTCTCTTCGCGCGTGATTGCCCGCGTCGCTTGGAAGCCATTCAGCCCCGGCATCACGACATCCATCAATACCAAATCGGGTTGGTCGCGCTTGGCGGCCTCCACCCCTTCTTCACCGCTCGTGGCGTGGATCACGGAGAACCCCGCCTTGGTCAGCACGCCTTCAAGAAAGGTGCGTTCTGTCGGGGAATCGTCGACAACCAAGATTTTTTTTATGGTCATGTTCATTGCTCCAATCGTGCGTTTTCAATTACCTTGTTTGCCAATGTTCAGCCGATATTCGTTTAACGGTCGCTATTAGTTATGCGGCGTTTTGCGCTGCACCACTGGCGGCGAGATGGGTCTCAACCGCTTTCAGTAAACTGTCCTTCGAAAATGGTTTCGTCAAATACTCGTCCGACCCGACCATGCGGCCGCGCGCCCGATCAAACAGGCTGTCTTTGGAGGACAACATGATGACCGGTGTCGTTTTATGTTTGCCGTTTTTCTTGATCAACGCACAAGTTTGATAGCCATCGAGCCGCGGCATCATGACGTCGACAAAAATGACGTCCGGCTGGTGATCGGCGATCTTTGATAACGCGTCGAAACCATTCTCTGCAAGAATGACTTGACAGCCCGCCTGCATCAGAAAAATCTCGGCGCTACGTCGAATGGTGTTCGAATCGTCAATCACCATCACGCGGGTACCCGATATTGACCTTGTCTCAGCCACTCGTGCGCTCTCAGGTTGTGCAGTCGAAAAATGAGCCTTGCTGTTGTCTCAGCAACGTTCGCGAAACGCTGGGACGCCTAAAGCAAGAAACCGACAAAATTGTCAAATGATTATCGCTCAAAGCCATCCGCTTTTTTGTATTTTCGATAGGCTGATCAGCCGCCCACAATGCCCACCACAATGCCGACCACAATGCCGCCTAAAAAGCCGCCTTACTGGCCGCCCAGTCTTTCGCTTCAGGTGCTTAAGAAACCGCAGTGCGCTGGCAAGCCACACGTATTGGCAACCGAAGGACCTAGATTTCGACCATTTCGAAGTCTTCCTTTCTTGCCCCACACTCCGGGCAAGCCCAGCCGACCGGTACGTCTTCCCACGCAGTGCCGGGCGCAATGCCGTCATCAGGCCAGCCTTCGGCCTCGTTGTAAATCAAGCCACACACGAGACACATCCATGTCTTGTTCGCTACCGTATTCGTCGTCATGTTTAGTTTGGGGTTTGCGGAGTTCGGAAGGGGGTTCGCGCCTTGCGTCGGCGCGGCGGTGTACAAAAATGCGGACAAAGAGGGGGACAACGGTACGGACGAAAATGGGGACAGCGATGCGGGAGACAGACATTCGGCTCAGCATCGACATCACATCCGACGATACAATGGCGTCAATATTTTGTCGTAACGTGACGCGGCAGCAAACGCGGGCGCTAACTACGCATCGGCTCGCATGCGTTCGAGCCGCAACCACGCCCCAATTGTACCCAATCGAGGCCGCTGCTCGATGAATTGAACTTGTAACCGCTTTCACTTGGAACTGACATGCCGGACTTTCAGCGATCTTTACCTGCGGTTTTAACCTTTGCGGCCACGGATCCTTCCGGTGGTGCTGGATTGCAAGCTGACTTGCTTACATTAGCGAGTATGGGCTGCCACCCGCTTTCTGTGGTCACCGCCATCACCGTGCAGGACACTTCTGGCGTAGAGGGGGTGTTATCTATTGACTCAGACTGGGTATCAGACCAGGCCCGGGCGATTCTAGAAGACATCCCCATTGCCGCCTTCAAAATTGGCGTCATGGGAAGCGTGGAGAACATCGCGGCCATTGCAGAAATCGTGTCCGACTATCCCGAGATTCCGCTGATTTTTGACCCGGTGCTTGCCTCGGCACGTGGTGACGAATTCGCGTCTGAAGAAGCCATTGAAGCGATGCGCGAGATGATCATCCCACAGACCACGGTTATCACCCCAAACTCGCTGGAGTTGATCCGGTTAATGCTTGGCGATGACGAAGACCGCTTACCGATCGACCGTTTGGCGCGTCGCTTAACTGATTTGGGAGCCGAGTACGTGTTGGTCACCGGCACACACGAGTCCACCCTAGAAGTCATTAATACACTGTATGGAGATAGTGGCATGATGCGCGCCGATCGCTGGCAGCGGCTTCCCGGCAGTTACCACGGTTCTGGTTGCACGCTGGCTTCGGCCATCGCCGCAACCGTTGCGAGAGGTCTGGATATCGAAGAGGCTGTACGGGAAGCGCAGGACTTCACCTGGCATTCGCTAAAGTTTGGTTTTCGGCCGGGAATGGGCCAATTCATCCCCGACAGAATGTTTTGGGCGCGCGATGAGCACGATGAGGAGGGCGACGGTGATGGAGGTGATCGGGGCGATGGGGGCGATGGCGCGCAGAGCCGCGTTCAACCGGAAGAGACCGAATCACGGTCCACACCCGCTGGAACTGATGGCCTCGGTCCAAGACACTAGATCGGCGTTGCGGGTCGGGCACCGCGTCGCGGGTGTCTACGCGATCACGCCAGATCATTTGGATTCAGCGTCGCTGCTCAGCACGTCGAAGCTTTTGTTCGCCGCTGGCGTGCGCAACATTCAATATCGACGCAAACTCACTCCCGCCAAGGCACAATTAATCGAAGCGCAGCACCTTCAGTTGATCGCCAAATCCTATGGCGCAAATTTGATCATCAACGACAACTTGGCGTTGGCGCTAGAAATCGGTGCGAGTGGCGTGCACTGGGGACGGGACGACGTTGGCAGCGCAAATATTGAATCGCTGGCTCGCGAAATTAATGATGCCCGAGTAAGGGCCGCAGGTGCCGGCCTGCTCGCGCCACTCATGGTTGGCATTTCTTGCTACAACGACTTCGCGCGCGCGCAAATCGCGGCCGACGCAGGCGCGAGCTACGTCGCTTTCGGCAGCATGTTTCCTTCCTCGACAAAACCGTTCGCCGCCGCCGCACCGATCAGCTTAATTTACCGCGGCAAGCGGGAGCTCGGCATCCCTGTAGTCGCCATTGGCGGCATCACAAGGGATAATGCAGCAACGTTAATTGATGCAGGCGTTGACGCGATCGCCGTAATTTCTGACCTTTTTTCTGCCGCCAGTAACGTTGAGCTCGTCGAACGCGTTACCGCCTTTCAACGACTCTTTGAGCTGCATTCTGTCACCACCAATGAGACTTACTGACATGTTCGAGCAAAGCAAAGCGCTCTTCGAAAAATCCCAGCGCGTTATCCCAGGCGGCGTAAATTCACCCGTGCGCGCATTTCGTTCGGTCGGCGGTACGCCGGTTTTTTTTCGTAAAGCGAATGGCGCCTATCTGTGGGATGTCGACGGCAACAAGTACATCGACTACGTTGGGTCATGGGGCCCGGCGATTCTTGGCCACGCCCATCCAGAAGTCATTGCGGCGGTCCAGGCGAAGGCTGTTGACGGGCTAAGTTTTGGCGCGCCAACTGAGGCAGAGTTACTGATGGCCGAACGGCTCTGCGAAATGATGCCCTCGATTGAACAGGTCAGGCTGGTCAGTTCAGGCACTGAAGCAACGATGAGCGCGATTCGACTCGCCCGCGGGGCAACCGGCCGAAAAAAAATCGTTAAGTTCGAAGGCTGTTATCACGGCCACGCAGATGCTTTACTTGTGAAAGCTGGCTCCGGCGCGTTAACGTTTGGCCACCCAAGTTCCGCCGGCGTGCCGCCGGAAGTGGCCGCTGACACCATCGTGCTTGCGTATAACAATCTTGCCGAATTGGAATCCACGTTTGCCGACATCGGCGCTGAAATTGCGTGCGTCATCATCGAACCAATCGCGGGCAACATGAATTTTGTCATTCCCGACGCTGCATATATGCAGGCGCTTCGCCTGCTCTGTACGAAACACAACGCCGTGTTGATCTTTGACGAAGTCATGACGGGTTTTCGCGTGGGCCTACATGGCGTGCAAGGCCACTTCGGCATCAAACCTGATCTAACCACCTTGGGCAAGGTCATTGGCGGTGGCATGCCGATGGGAGCATTCGGTGGCCGCCGCGATTTAATGGCACACATGGCGCCGTTGGGCGGCGTCTATCAAGCCGGAACACTCTCCGGCAACCCTGTCTCAGTTGCCGCCGGCCTGAAAACTCTTGAGCTTATCGCGCGGCCGGGGTTTTTTGAAGAGTTATCGGCGACGACAACCCAACTTTGCCAAGGCCTGACAGCCGCCGCGCAGGATACCGGGCAGATTTTCTCCGCAGCGAGTCTTGGCGGTATGTTCGGCATGTTTTTCGCGCCGACTCCACCCACTTCATACGCCGATGTCATGAAGTCAGACCGCGACCGATTCAATCGCTTTTTTCATGGCATGTTGGCGCGCGGTGTTTACCTAGCACCGTCTGCCTTTGAGGCGGGGTTTGTCTCGAAAGCACACACATCCGCCGATATCGCCGACACAGTCGCACGCGCACATGAAACGTTCGGCGAACTCGCCACTGCCTAACGATGGCTGATCCAGTCGCCATACCAACGCCCCTGAATCAGCAAGCGCTCAACGATCATCTTGACGCACGATTTGCTAATCGCGATATCGAGCGGGCGCTGGGGGGCTTTGCACTGATGCTCATTGGCTTTGATGCGCGGGATCAACCTGAACAATCGCGCAATAACCGCCTTAGTGAAGACCTGCTTGCGGCGATTTCGGCACGGGTAAAAGCCACGCTTCGCGATAGCGATTTTTTAGCGCAATTCGATGATCGCACCTTTGCAGTGGTCATTCCGCAGATTTCGGACCGTGACACCGTTAAGCGGATTGCGCAGAAATTGAGAGCCGCGTTGTCACGCCCCCTCGGCAACCCGAACGCTGGGGGGGCTGATGGGGCTCAGGGCGCTGATGGTGCAAGCATTCGTTCGCTAACAATACGGTCTAGCCTGTTTCCCGACGACGGGGCGACCCGTGCGCTGCTTGTGGCGCGGGCGCTTGAGGCACCGCCATTGCCCGAGTGAGGCGGACGCATCCAAAACGGTACCCACGAAAAAATGCCGCATCATTTGAAGCGGCATTTAGCCTTGGTGTGACACGAACCCGAACGCCAACACGAACGCAAACACGAACGCAAACACGAACGCAAACGCGAACCCAAACGCGGCTAGCGGGCGCGTGGGCGCATGCCGGCGATGTATTCAGACACCGCCAATAAATCACTTTCCTTGATTCTCGCGGCGATAGCGTTCATCTGCGTGTTCTTACGTTCGCCACTTGCATAGGCTTTTAGCTGTACCAGTGTGTAGTCCGGCCATTGGCCACTAAGCCGCGGATACGCGGCGGGAATTCCGACACCGGCGGCGCCGTGGCAGCCGGCACACGCGGGCACCTTAGCCTCTGGGATGCCGACACGATAAATCTGCTGGCCGCGTTCAGCTTTCTTCATGTCGCTTGCCACCGCCTGCGTATTGCCGCGCTGCGCAAAATAATAGTCGCCCACTGCCTTCATGTCTTCCGGCGTCAACCCAGCTGACATGCCCTGCATAATGGCGTTGACGCGCTTTCCGGATTTGAAGTACTCGAGCTGCTTGGCGATATACTCTGCCGGCATTCCCGCAAGGTTTGGATTCGCCGGGATGGGGCTGTAGCCGTCCGCGCCGTGGCAAGCTAGGCACACCGAACCCGCAAGTTGTTTGCCGCGCTCGAGCCGCTCTGCGTAAGTAGGCGCGGCTAGTTTTGCAGCATCTGCGTTCGCTGGCTCAGTTGCGGCGGTTGCCACGGTTGCCGCAGTTGCCGCGGTTGCCGCATTCGCGATATTCAGGCTTACTCCGCACAAGAGCAGTGCGGCAATCCACATCTTCTTCATCGTTCATCCTTGTTTTGCTACCGTTGCGGTACTTGTACCCGGACCCGTCCATTGCCAGCCGTGTCGCTTAATACTTCCCTTTAGACCCCTTATTTTAGCTGATCGCAGTTAAAGAGAAAACCATATCAGGCCCGCTTTGAAACTGTTCGCTAACGTTGTTTATACCGCCTCCGCCCATGACCTCGCGCAGTTGCCGCCCGACGTGGGTGCCGAAATCGCGTTTGTCGGTCGTTCGAACGCTGGCAAATCCTCTGCCATCAACACCCTTGCCAACCATACCCGTCTGGCGTTTGTGTCTAAGACCCCTGGACGCACGCAGCTGATCAATTTCTTTTCGCTGGGCAACGGCAATTCTCTGGTCGATTTGCCAGGTTATGGCTACGCAAAAGTACCCCCTGCGGTAAAGGCGCATTGGGAGCAAACGTTGGCCGACTACGTATCCGGGCGCGAAGCGTTGCGTGGGCTGGTGCTCATTATGGATGCGCGCCACCCCCTGCGCCCTGCCGACGAGCGCCTGCTCGATTGGTACGCGCCGACCGGCAAACCGGTTCACTGCTTACTGACAAAAGCGGACAAACTCACGCGTAATGAACAAGCCAATACACTGCGGCAGGTCAAAGATGCGCTCCGCCTTCAGCAGCGCAACGCCACCGCGCAGCTCTTTTCTGCATTGAAAAAATCCGGCGTCGACGAGGCCGAAGGGCGCATTTCTGACATGCTGTTTGGCGCTAAGGCGCAACGCTAGGAGCGTTTGCCTCGGCCTCGGTGCGCTCTTAATGGCATCGCGCCTGCAAATAAAAGGGGGCATAGGAAAAGGGGAGACCTATGCCCCGAAGCCTTCTTTGAAAAGGCCCCGCTCAGGGAGGGAAAGCGGGGAAGCGCAAGCGCTTCAACACAATAGATTGATTAGTGGTGCAAAAGTTCAAGTGCCGCGGGTCGAACTGCTGGCCGAACTGCGGGCCGAGCTGCCGACCAGGCTGTGGACCAAGCTTAGAACCTGACTGGACCACCGCATCGGTCGCCTAAGTGCCGCGAGGTTCAGCGCATAATCGTGCAACCCACTAATTTTCTGCGTAATTTTCACCATGAATATTGGACAATTTCCACAACGGCGCATGCGTCGCCTGCGTCGCACCGGCTTTTTGCGTGACTTGGTGCGCGAGTCAGTACTCACCCCCTCTGACTTCATCTATCCCGTATTTGTTCTATCGGGCGAAGGACGGCGTGAGTCGGTCGCCTCTATGCCGGGTGTTGAACGGCTCTCGATTGACCAGCTCCTTCCTGTTTGCGAAGAAGCGCTGGCGCTGGGCATTCCCGCAATTGCCTTGTTCCCGCTCATCGAGCAGTCACTGAAAACCCCCGGCGGCGAGGAAGCGTTTAACCCCGCCGGCTTGGTTCCATCCGTGGTGCGCGTCATCAAAAAGCACTTCCCCGATTTAGGCGTGATCACGGATATTGCACTTGATCCCTACACAAGCCACGGCCAAGACGGTGTTATCGACGATACCGGTTACATCTTAAACGATGAGACAAATGCCACTCTGCAAAAGCAAGCGGTTTCCCATGCCCAGGCTGGCGTGGATATTGTTGCCCCGTCGGACATGATGGATGGACGAATCGGGCAGATTAGACGCGCGCTAGACCAAGGCGGCCACATTCATACCTCAATCATGGCGTACTCCGCAAAGTATGCGAGCGCCTACTACGGCCCGTTTCGGGATGCCGTAGGCTCCGCCACTAGTCTGGGCAAATCCGACAAGAAAAACTATCAAATGGACCCCGCCAATACTGACGAAGCCATGCGTGAAATCGCCCTCGACCTAGAAGAAGGCGCGGACATGGTGATGGTCAAACCCGGCATGCCTTATCTCGATATCGTGCGCCGGGCAAAGGACACTTTCGCGGCACCTACATTTGTCTATCAGGTGTCGGGGGAATACGCGATGCACAAGGCCGCGGCCGAGCGCGGCTGGCTCGACCACGACGCGGTGATGATGGAATCCCTGATGGCCTTCAAGCGCGCGGGTGCCGATGGCATCCTGACTTACTTTGCGCTGGATGCGGCGCGCCTGCTCGCAAAAAACCGCTAGTCAGGTTGCACCACCCGGTTGCACCACCGTGCCGTCGCACCCACGCCGGCGAGCGATACCAAAGAAGCGACCACTTACTACCTAAGGGCTTACGGTCGACCTTCCCGACTGCGCTGACCTTTCGGCGACACCCCAACGTAAATCGCGGACGGCTAATCGCGCAATGGCCTGATTGGTAGACCGCAAACTTGGAAGCCGGCCCTGCCCGGTGTATCGTAGCGGTGGCGACAAGTGCAACTGCGGACAATCATTGTTGTCCACGTTATCGTCAGGTCGTGGACCACGTTGTTGTCTACCTCGTTTTCCGTCTCATTGCCTGTTGGAACACGCGCCAGCGCAGCGGTGTCGCTCAACTTGTTCCCGCGCGCTTTAACACTTTGCTTAACTTCGAAAGGAACGTTCATGATCCATCCTCGCGAATTCCTCATCGCACGTACTGCCCGTATTGCCCGTATCGCCCATATCGCCCGTATCGCCGTCATTGCCGTCGCTAGCGGCACAGCCGTGGCCTCGCTTGGTGTCAACGCTGCCGTCTCGGTCACTTTCACCAAACCTGACCAATACATCGATGTGCCGTTTTCGCCGAGCGACCGCGATGCAACGCTCAAGACTTTGAAGGAGCATTTTGAAAAACTCGGCAGCAAATTGCCGGGCGGACAAGACCTAATAATTGAAGTACTCGAAGTCGATCTAGCCGGCCGCACCGAACCGTCGCGCATGAGCGGCGCCAATGAATTGCGTGTATTGCGCGGCGGCGCAGATTGGCCGATGATTCAATTGCGCTATAGCGTCGAGGCAGGCGGCAAACCGCTCAAGCAGGGCGAGGCAAAAATTAGCGATATGAATTACCTGAACCACATGAACCGTTATCCGAGCGGTGAGTCGCTACGCTACGAAAAAGCGATGCTTGACGATTGGTTCAAAAAGGACGTTCTTGCTCAAAAGTAACGATTGACCTTTTTCTGGCCTTTTTTATGGCTTTTTTGATAAGGTCTAGCGGTGGCGGGCATCTTCAGCCTAAAAAGCCTTAAAACGCCCGCCAGTATTAGTGTTTTAGCGAAAACCTTGTTTTGCGCTTCGCCCGTCCGAAGCCGCCCGAAGCCACATACAGCGCCCAGCGACAGCGGCCTTCCGCGACCTTCCACCCTCACCAACCTTTAGACGAATGTTCGGACTCGAACTTCTGGCGGTCACGTGTGAACTGCTCCTTCAGCTCGTCGCGGCCGGCTTTCGCTGCGGAGACTAATCGTTCATCGTCTTCAAACAACGCAATCGCGGCTTCCGTCACGCGAATATTGTGGCGCTTAAAAATGCTCGCCATTTCGCGCGCACGGTAGGGGTCAAATCCAATCCCTTCCAAGGCATGCCGCCCCATCAATAATGCGGATTCAAAGGTCTCGCGCTCGACAATCTCGACACCGCGCTTGCGCAGTTCGACGTAATGGGTGACATTTCTCGCGCGCGCCAGCAACTTCAAATTCGGAAAGTTTTCGCGGGCGATGTCGGCGAGTTTCAAGTTGTCCTCGACGTCGTCAATTGCATTCACCAACAGTGTCGCGCGTTTAGCGCCGGCGGCGTGCAGCAAGTCCAGCCGCGTTGCGTCGCCATAAAAAACCTTGTTGCCGAACTTTCGCAACAGTTCGATTTGGTCAGGGTCGTGGTCCAGCACCACCACTTTCACGCCATTGGCCAACAATAGCCGACCGACAATTTGGCCAAAACGGCCGAAGCCGGCGATGATGACCCGCGCTTCCTTTTCATCAATTTCGTCGGCCGCATTTTTTGCCCCGGCGGCGCACTCAACACGCGCCATCCACCAATCGTGTAACAACAACAGCAACGGTGTACACGCCATCGATAGCGCAACGGTCATGGTCAATAACGCCGACCACTCTTTGGTCAGCACACCCGCCAACTGCGCCGCGCCAAACACAACAAACCCAAACTCACCACCTTGCGACAACAAAATCGCAAAGAGCCACCGCTGGCGGCTGTTCACGCCGATGATTCGTGCCGTCAGCCATAAGGTCAGCAACTTGATGGCGAGGAATCCGGCCAGCAAGCCGACAACGGTGAGCGGCTGGTTCGTCAACAAACCAAAATCGATGGCCATGCCAACCGAGATAAAAAACAACCCCAACAACAATCCTTTGAAGGGTTCGATGTCAGTTTCCAAAGCGTGTCGATATTCAGAGCTTGCCAACAACACACCCGCCAGAAACGCGCCTAAACCCATCGACAGTCCGACCAAAGTCATCAGTTGCGCGATGCTAATCACCACCAACAAGGCGAAAGCAGTAAACACTTCTCGCAAATCCGTCGCGGCCACCATGCGCAACAAAGGCCGCATCAAATAGAGCCCGGCCACGACCACCACCGCAATCGCCCCAAATGCCTTGGCGGCAGGAAGCCAGCTCGCCCCAGCGGTCGGCGCATCCGAGCCAACCACCGTCACCACCGCCAACAACGGGATAACCGCTAACAGCGGAATGGCGGCGATGTCCTGAAACAGCAAAATCGCAAAACCTGATTGCCCGGTAGGTGTAGGCAGAAAATTTCGCTCGTTCATCGTTGCGACCGCGATGGCGGTGGACGACAGCGCTAGTGCCGCACCGGCAACCAACGCGGCTTTCCATCCCAGCCCCGCCAGATAACAAGCCAACCCAAGCGCGCTACCGGTTAACAGCAGTTGCAAAAAACCACCGCCAAATACACTGCGCCGCATTTCCATCAATCGCTTCGGCTCAAGCTCGAGACCAATCACAAACAGCATCAGCACGACGCCAAACTCGGAAAAATGCATGATCGACTCAACATCAGCGACCAAGCCCAGCCCCCACGGCCCGATGATGGCACCGGCAATCAGGTAACCAAGCACCGCGCCCAATTTGGCGCGCTGTGCGAGCGGCACACAAATGACTGCCGCCAAGAGATAGATCAGCGCATCAACTAACATCGCCGCCCCCCTCCCCCGCTCCCTCTCGCTGCTGCTGCCACTCAATTAGGCGGGCGCGAAATAGCGCGGCATGACTTGCGAGCTCGGCATCACTGATCACATGTGCGCCGTAGAAATGTAGCGGTGCCAGCCAGCGCATTCCGCAGAACTTTGCGGTTTGTTCGACAGGCGCCACAAACGCATCAAAGGGCCGCTGATGCACGCCTTGCTCGGTATAAGTCTCAGAGGTACCACCGGTGGTGGTGACCCACAGACACGCCTTGCCAGCCAGCGCCGCTGCGCCACCGCCGTAGGCCCAACCTCGTGTGAGCACCACGTCAAACCAGTGTTTCAACAAACCCGGCACGCTGTACCAGTAAATGGGATGTAACCAAACCACCACTCGCGCCGCGGTCAGTGCGGTCTGTTCCGCCTCAACATCAATATCAAAATCCGGATATTTGTCGTACAACGACCGTACCGCCACGCCCGGTAAGTCGCGCACAGCATCGATTAGGGCGCGGCTGGCGCGTGAACGTTGCGGATAGGGATGGGCGGAGATGACGAGGATCATGCCAGCGATGTTACCGTGTGCATAGTCTCAAGCCAACAAATCACCGCGCATCTGCGCGGTGGCCAGAAAGCCGCCGCTCTTGAAGACCCTAGCGGAGTACATGGTCTTCGATGCGGTCATTGGCAATACGGACCGCCATCACGAAAACTGGGGATTAAAGCTCCGGCTGGGCACGGGTCCGCACGCATTCGTTATGAGCATTGCACCTAGCTTCGATCATGCATCCTCCCTAGGGCGAGAATGCCTAGATGAAAGGGCGGCTAAACTATTGCATGACCACCGAGTACCCAAATATATCAATGCGGGACGCGGTGGCGTCTATTGGGAGCCATCGGGTAATAAAGGCGCAAACCCTCTCGCACTAGTAAAATTGGCGGCTGAGAAGTACCCTAGAAACTTCGCACCCGCCTTAGCCAAGATTTGCACGCTGACCGAAGATGATGTACGACAAATGATCAGTCGCATCCCTACAAACTTGGCGTCTGACGTCTCAAAGCGTTTGGCGCTCGCCACTGTCGTTTATTCGCTCTCTGAGCTGAAACGGATTCAAACATGAACACGCTATTTGTCGCTTGGCAATCGCCGGAGCCTTCGCGCTCTTGGTTCCCGATCGGTCGGCTAGATGCTGAAGGGGCGTCGGATTTTTTGTTTCGCTACACACAAGGCGCGCTTGATGCAGAGGCACAGGCCGGATTTAAGCCACTGGTTTCGTTTCCCGATTTTCGGCAGCGATATGAAGCCAGCGAACTGTTTCCTGTTTTTAAGAATCGCGTACTTGACCCGCGCGGAAAGACTTTGCAGAGTATTTAGGGTGGCTTGATTTAGACCCCGCGCATTCAGACCCGATTGAATTCCTTGCGCTAACGGGCGGCGAGCGCCAAACGGATAGTTTGGAGGTGTTTCCGCGCATCCTGAAACGCGCTGATCAGACCTTTTCCTGTCGATTTTTCTTGCACGGTTTGCGACACATCTCGGCAGAGGGCGGGCGACAGCCAATGCGCTTGCGGCCGAAACCTCGTTGCAGGTTGCGGTGGAACTAAACAATCCGGTTGGCCCATTGGCGATTCAACTGCAAACGACCGACTGCCACATGATCGGCTGGGCACCGCGTTATCTGGTGCAGGACTTGATTGCTGGCATCAATGAACACCCAATGGTTTCCGCCAAGGTTGTTCGCGTAAATGAGCATGGTGCACCGCTGGCGCGTCGAATCCTGATTGAACTTACTGGGACATTGCCAACCAATTTTGAACCTATGTCCGGTGCCCAGTTCAAGCTGCTCACTGCCTAGGCGCCTAAAGCGCCGTTGGCATCACTAGCCCAGTGTGCGCGGAAAGCGCCTGGAATTTCACTTTTTATGATCAGTGGCCACTGATCATAAATTCCAAAATCACACAAAGCGCTGTAAAAACAGAAGCGTAAACACGGCGTTATTATCTTGCACGGTTGATGCGCTGGGCCTTCGTGGGCGCATGCTAGGCCATCAAATCACAGAGAAACTGCGTAGATTGGGGAACTTCTAAAAACCACAACATTGTCTCCCCGGCGAAGGCCGGGGCCTAAGTTTGCCAGCAGTATCAGTTACTTATAAAACTTGGATACCGGCCTTCGCCGGTACGACAGAGTTTTTAGAAGTTCCCA
>JACMOJ010000425.1 GCA_014378085.1 Burkholderiales bacterium
ACCACAAGGGTTGCGCCGGGCTGGAATCCAGTCCATTTGAAGTCAATGAGTTACGACGGTCTGGGTCCCAGCTCAGTTACCAAAATGCGCTGGGACGACGAATTTTTTAGAAGTTCCCAATGCGGAAGGTGGTCTATTGGCGGCAGTTTTCAGGCCTTTTTGCTTGAAAAACCCCGCCAGATAACGAGTTTGTGCGTTTAACGCCCTCCTGCACACCCGGCCCGCAGGCGTCGCAACGCGGATATGAGAGTGGAGAGTGGCTCTGCTAAAATCGCACGCTTGCCACTTTCATCGTTGGCCGTTGTTACGACGGTCATTCGAATTACCAAGATTTCGTTTCGGGAGATAACAACATGGCATCGTCGGGCACAATGTTTTTCTTTACCTTGGTGTGCGCCTTAATTGCGCTCGCCTACGGTGCGATCCAAACAAAATGGATCTTGTCGCAACCAGACGGCAATGAGCGCATGCGCGAAATCGCAGCCGCGATTCAAGCCGGCGCAAAGGCCTACCTCAATCGGCAGTACATGACGATTTCGATTGTCGGTGTGGTGCTGGCAATTGCAATTTTTGTGCTGTTGGGTTGGAAGACAGCGCTGGGTTTTGTGCTCGGTGCGGTCGCCTCCGGACTTGCCGGCTTTGTCGGCATGAACGTCTCGGTCCGGGCCAACGTCCGCACGGCCGAGGCCGCTCGTAACGGTATCAACGCGGCGCTGAACGTGGCATTTAAGGGCGGGGCGATTACCGGTATGTTGGTGGTTGGCTTGGGGCTCCTATCCGTTGCGGGCTTTTACTACATGCTGTTAGGCGGCGCTGATTTTGGCGCGAAAATGAGCGACATTGTGAAACCGCTGATCGGCCTGGCGTTTGGCTCGTCACTCATTTCGATCTTTGCGCGGCTTGGCGGTGGTATTTTTACCAAAGGCGCTGACGTTGGTGCTGACCTGGTCGGTAAGGTCGAAGCGAATATCCCTGAGGATGACCCGCGCAACCCAGCGGTAATCGCCGACAACGTCGGCGACAACGTCGGCGACTGTGCAGGTATGGCCGCAGATTTGTTCGAAACCTACGCCGTTACCATCATCGCGACCATGGTGTTGGGCGCGTTGATGATTTCCTCGCCAATGGTGGTTGGCAACGTCGTGTTGTATCCGCTGGTGCTCGGTGGATTCGCCATTATCGCGTCGATCGTCGGCTGCTCATTTGTGAAGACCAGTGATGGCGGCAACGTCATGAATGCGCTGTATCGTGGTTTGGCGGTGGCAGGTGTGATCGCATTGGCGGCGTTCTACCCCATCACGGAGTGGATCATGGGCAGTGTTGCTGGCGCCGGCGCAGGTTACGCAAAATACACCGTGATGAACCTGTGGCTTTGCTGCGTGGTTGGGTTGGTATTGACCGCGTTCCTCGTTTGGATTACCGAGTACTACACCGGCACCCAGTACGGCCCGGTCAAGTATGTGGCGGAAGCCTCGACCAAGGGGCACGCCACAAACATCATCGCGGGTATCGGTGTTTCAATGCGTTCGACCGCATGGCCCGTATTGGCCGTGTGTTTTGCGATTTATGCCGCCTACGCACTGTGTGGCATCTACGGTATCGCCATTGCCGCAACCGCGATGTTGTCGATGGCCGGCATTGTCGTGGCACTTGATGCGTACGGTCCGATTACCGACAACGCCGGTGGTATTGCACAGATGTCAGACATGCCAAAGTCAGTTCGTGAAGTCACCGACCCGCTCGACGCGGTTGGTAACACCACCAAGGCCGTGACGAAAGGTTATGCGATTGGATCAGCTGGCTTGGCCGCGTTGGTGCTGTTCGCCGATTACACCTATAAGTTGGCCGAGGCGGGTTACAACTTGACGTTTGATTTGTCCAACCCCGCCGTCATCATAGGCTTACTTGCGGGCGGCATGATTCCTTATTTGTTCGGCGCGATGGCCATGGAAGCGGTGGGCCGCTGTGCTGGCTTGGTGGTCGAAGAAGTCCGTCGCCAGTTCCGCGAAATCAAAGGGATCATGGATGGTTCAGGTAAGCCGGACTACTCCCGCGCGGTCGACCTGCTGACTAAGGGTGCGATTAAGGAAATGATTATCCCGTCGCTGCTGCCGGTGGTGGCACCGATTCTCGTTGTACTCATCGTTGGCGGCTTGATGGGTAAAGAGGCGGGTATTCAAGCGCTCGGTGGTATGTTAATGGGTACCATCGTGACCGGCTTGTTTGTGGCGATTTCAATGTGTACCGGTGGTGGCGCTTGGGATAACGCCAAGAAATACATCGAAGAAGGACACCACGGCGGCAAGGGCTCGGATGCGCACAAGGCTGCGGTAACCGGCGATACGGTTGGCGACCCCTATAAAGACACAGCAGGTCCTGCGGTGAATCCGTTGATCAAGATTATCAATATCGTGGCGCTGATGATTGTGCCGTTGTTTGGCCCGGCAGTCGTGGCGACCAGCGCGCCGTTAGCACCGGTCAAGATGGAACAAAAAGCCGCACCTACGGCAGCGCCGGTTGCACCAGTTGCCGCTCCGGCCGCCGTTCCGACGGTAGTCCCTGCAACCGCGCCAGCGGCAACCGCTGCCACCACCGCGACGGAAGCGCCGAAGAAGTAAATTGCGGCGCGCCATCCCGCGTCAAGTGGGACGGTGTTAGCAACACAAAAAAGAACGCCGCAGCCTAGTGATAATGGCTGCGGCGTTTTTGTTTCTACTCGCAACTTGCCGGATTGACCGCGTTCGACGTCACGCCAGATAGTGGCGTGCCCAAGTATCGCGCAACGTTCGCTTTTGCAGCTTGCCAGTCGCAGTGTGTGGTAGCTCCGGTACAAATACCACATCATCCGGCAGCATCCACTTCGCAATTTTGCCTTCGAAGATTGCGAGTAATTCTTCCTTGGTAGCGGTGCCATCTTTTTTCAGCACAACGAGCAGCAGCGGCCGCTCATCCCACTTAGGATGGGCAACACCGATGACGGCCGCTTCTGCAACCGCTGAATGGCTAACGGCGATGTTTTCTAGCTCGATCGAACTGATCCATTCGCCGCCGGATTTAATGACATCCTTGGAGCGATCCGTGATTTGCATGTAACCGTCGGCATCAATAGTTGCGACATCACCAGTGTGAAACCAACCGTCGACGAGTGCAGATTTTTCCTCGCCATAGTAGCGCTCTACCACCCACGGTCCGCGCACCATCAGGTCGCCAAAGGCTTTGCCGTCGCGCGGTAATGGCCTGCCCGCGTCATCGATGATTTTCATTTCAACGCCGAAAATTGCGCGGCCTTGTTTCACGCGGATGGCAAATTTTTCTGCGTCAGATAATGCGGCGTGTTTACCTTTCAATCGATTGATTGTGCCAATGGGTGACATTTCCGTCATGCCCCACGCGTGAATCACATCTACGTTGTATTTGCTGCCAAATTTTTCGATGACCATTGGCGGGCACGCCGCGCCACCGACGACCGTTTCTTGTAGTGTCGAAAAGCGCAGTCCCAATGACTCGACGTGGTTGAGCAGCCCTAGCCAAATGGTAGGTACGCCAAGACTGATGGTGACGCCTTCACGTTCCGTGAGGTCATACACGCTGGCACCATCGAGCGCTGGGCCCGGCAAGACAAGTTTTGCGCCAGCCGCCGTTGCCATATACGGGACGCCCCACGCATTGACGTGAAACATCGGCACCACCGGCAGTACCGC
>JACMOJ010000426.1 GCA_014378085.1 Burkholderiales bacterium
GCGGCTATCGGCGCGGCTATCGGCGCGGCTATCGGCGCGGCTATCGGCGCGGCTATCGGCGTGGAAATCGGCGTGGAAATCGGCTCGGAACGGGTATCAGACATGGCGCGATACTATAGAAGCGACGAGCAATTGTCGCGAATATTGTCGCAAGCGGCGTTTAAAATCCCCCAACTTCGCGCTGCTCGGTTGCCCTCCCTGAACAAGCTCGAAACAGGCTCTTTCTACAGGGCTGTCTCGCGACGGCCGTCGCGAGACGGATCAGAACAAACACGCTGTGTTTGCGGTCGCTATCGGGTTGGGGTGGAGGTGGCGGTGGAAAGGATGACATCTGTGGCATCGGTGGCGGCGGCCTTCTTGGCTGCCTTGATGGCAACCTTCATGGCAACTTAAAGCGCGCGACTTCTTCAGCGAGGCCATTTGCTTGCTGACTCAAGCTGCCCGCAGCCGCAGCGGTTTGTTCCACCAGCGCCGCGTTTTGCTGGGTCATACGATCAAGCTCTTGCACCGACGAGCTTACCTGCGCGATGCCAGAGCTTTGTTCCGTGGCGGCGGTGGAGATTTCACTGAGTAAGCTGCCCATGCGTTTGGCGCTGGTCACAATTTCGGCCATCGTGTCGCCAGCACTCTTCACCACTTCCGCGCCGCCCCGTACTTGATCCACGCTGCTGGAAATAAGGGCCTTGATTTCTTTGGCGGCGTCCGCACTGCGCTGCGCGAGGCTACGTACTTCGGAGGCGACCACGGCAAAGCCGCGGCCTTGTTCGCCCGCCCGCGCGGCTTCGACTGCCGCGTTCAAGGCAAGAATGTTGGTTTGGAAGGCGATGCCATCGATGGTGCCGATGATGTCGCGAATCTTAGATGACGATGCATTGATGGCCTCCATGGTTGTCACCACACGCGAGATGACTTCGCCACCGCGCTCCGCCACGCCAGTATTTGATTTTGCAAGTGTCGCCGCCTGTTGGGCATTGTCGGCGGTGTTTTTGACGGTCGCGGAAACTTGTTCGACTGAAGCTGCACTTTCTTCCAAGTTAGCCGCGGTTTGTTCAGTACGTGCGGAAAGGTCAGCCGAGGCAGCGGCAATTTCGCTGGACGCTTGGACGATGGAATTAGCTGAGCCGCGTACCGCAGAAACGATGCCGCGTAATGATTGCTGCATGTCGCTCAGCGTGGTCATCAGGTATGCGGCTTCATCGCTTCCCCACGGTTTTGGGGTCGTTGTCAAATCGCCGCGGGTCATGGCTTCGAGATGGGATCGCACTTCCAACAGTCCGCCATGCGTGACGAGATGAAACGAACGAAACAGGTAAAGAGCTAACAACAGCGAAAACCCGAGGACGACTAACGCGACGTTGCGTTCAAAGGACGTTTGTTGAACCCGCTCAGCCAACAGCGCATCTAAGGTTATCAGCAGCTTATGGTTCAGATCAAATTGCGCATTGACCGCGCGATTTGCCGTTGCCAAAAATGCTTCGCGGTCGGCCTTGACGAGCTCGCCTTTAAGAAACGTCTTTTCAATTTCACTCAAATACGAAGTGGTGGCTTGTTCAACGGCGGCGCGCTCTAGTGCCGAAGTTAGCTCTGGCCGCGCCTTGACGACTTTGGCAAGGTTAGAATCGAATGCCTTCTGGTGGTATGCCGCGAGGGGCAAATTTTGGTTGAGAACGGCAGCCTGTGCCGTTGTTATCTCACCGGCACTCAAAACGGTGTAGCCCACACCGCGCATTTTGGCTAGCGCTTCGCCTAGGTGCGTCGAGCGAATTGTGGCAGCGTCCATCAGATAGTAGGTTTCGATTGCGGGGTCGTGGGCGAGACCGGAGGTATCTAGTATTGTGTCGATAATTAAAAGAATCGCCTGAATGCTGGCGGAGTGTGCGGCAAACACAATCTCTGGCGAGCCGCTGGATGACTTGGCTGCTGAGGCGGCAGTGGCATAAGCCTTGTATGCCTCGGCGGTCGCCAATTCAGCGCTTAACTTGCTCTCCACGTCAGCCGACTTCTTTTGTTGGGCGTCATATTTGTTCGCCAGTTCTGCAGTGTCTGGCGCTGGTATGCCGCGGGCAGCGGCGGTTGCAGTGCGACGGTTAGACTGCGCGAGACGCAAGAGAGGAACCAATTCTTTAATGTAGGCGACGCCGACACGTTCTTGTGACGCTACCGTAATGGCGTCTTGTTTAATCTTCACATACGAATACGCCAGCAAACCGATGGGGAGCAAAAAGGTCAGCGATATCAAGACCGCTTTGCTGGTGAAATTAATCCGTCGGAACAGGCGCACGCCGGGCGCCCATATGCCGTGGTGTTGAAAGAAGCCGGTGAGCGACGGCGAATTTGGCGGTTGCTTCGGCGAGGCGGCGGTTGTAGAAGAAAGAACGGCTGACATTGTGTTGTCCCCAAATATGATCAGATGGTTTTATGCAATACGCGGAAAGTGGAAGCATATCCGTCGCCTTATGCTTCAAAAGCGTGGAGATAACGGGGAATACGGCCTTACTTCTGCACCCTAGCGCGATCTGATAGTGTTTGGAAAATCTTGAAACGCGTTTATTGACGGGCAGTTCGCGGCAAAAGTGTCTGAAAATGCCCGCCAAAAGGCGACATTGAATTCGGCGCAGGTGTCTTCCGCCGATTATTGAGAATGGCAAATGTCGCGGATTTCAGTATTTAAAATCCCCCACCACCGCTACGCTCGGTTGCCCCCTTTGCAAAGGGGGCGGTGAGACGTCGTCAGACGGCGAGCGGGGAATTTTGTAACGCGCCCGATGGCCCAGGCATCAAGCAAAACAAAGCAAAAATGGAAGGCAGGCAACCATCAACGATCTCAGTTAGTTCAGCAAAATAAAGTGCCGGATGAGTAGAGGTGCCAGACATAATAAAATCCTTATTGGGCGGACATCTTCAGCCACTTGTGCTCCAAAAGGCCCGTCAATGAAAGAGTTTGTTAGTTCACTTTCACCCAGATCAATCCGAGCACGTTGTTGGGGCGATGCACCACCGAAATATTTTTGCGCGACGCCCACGGGATGACTTGGGTGTGCAGCGGGATGGTGTGGACTTCATCGTGCACCATCTTCACCGCGTCATTGATCATCTTCTGCCGCAACGCCGGATTCATCTCACCTTCTAGCTTATCGATGAGCGCATCGAGCGCCTCAAATTTTGCGTCTCCATAATTGGACTCACCCGCACCTTTGGAGTCTTTGCTGTGAACAACCGGCTTTAAGAAAAAGATAGCGTCAGTCGATCCACCACCCCAACCGGCAAGGAAGGCAGTCACGTCGCGGCCTTGCACTCTGGGGAAGAAATTCGCCTTGGTCATACTCTCGACCTTCACGCGTAACCCGATCTTCGCCCACATCGCCGCAATCGCCACGCAGAGCTTTTCGTCATTGAGGTAACGATCATTCGGGCAAGTTAAGGTGAAACCAAAACCATTTGGATAACCCGCTTCATTCAACAACTGCTTCGCCTTCGTCACGCTGTAGGGATGGCGCACATCCATGGAGGCTGGTACCCCTGCGCCGCTCGCATTCGGCAGCGCAATCCCGGTGGGGCGCGATAACCCACGCATGACCGTCGTCTTCAGCGCCTCGATATCGATTGCTTGATAGGCGGCGAGACGAACACGGCGGTCTTTGAACGGATTTTTTCCCTTCACATCCGCGTACAACAATTCATTGCGCGCCTGATCAAAGCCGAGATAGATCAATCGAATCTCTGGCCCCTCCCAGATTTTCAACGTCTTGTCGTTACGCATGCTGATGACATCTTGCACAGCAGGATCGAGAATGAAATCCACCTGCCCCGATCGCAACGCCGCCATACGCGTGGCGGCATTCTGTATCGGGCGATAGTCGACCGTTTCCACATTGCCTTCATAACGTCCAGCTTTGATGCCCCACCAGTCAGGATTCTTGGTGTGCAGAATTTTCACACCCTGCTCCCATGCCACCAGCTTGTAGGGGCCGGTGCCCATGGCATTACGTGTCGCAAAGGTTTCTTGTTTTTTGGTGTAATTCAGAGGCTTGACGACATTGTGTTTCTCGCACCACGCCTTGTTCATGATGTAGATGTTGGCGAGGGTATCGATCATCACCGGATTGGGCTGATCAGTGGTGAATTCGACCGTGAAATCATCAATCTTGCGCGCCAAGCCGGCCTGTGTGGAATAAAGTTTGAACGTCACTGCGGACTCGCGCGCACGATTAAACGAAAACACCACATCGTCCGCCGTGAAGGCTGAGCCATCGTGCCACTTCACGCCACGCCGCAACTTGAATATCCACTTAGTCGGCTCGGGATTGGTCCAAGATTCCGCCAGCTGTGGAACGAGCTTCATCTCTTTGTCGCGATCAACGAGATACTCGTAGACCATGCCGTTGATCATGTTGTTAAACGTTTCGTTCTGGCTCTGCGGGTCCATGGTCGCCGCATCGCCTTGGGTCGCCCAACGAAAATTTTTGGCCTCCGCCGTTTGAAAGAACAACACCGCAAACGCGGCGAGTAGCGTCGTTAGCAAACGAAATTTCATGTGATTCCCCAGAAAAATTTGCATCCGTTTTGACCATCGGCGGGGCAAAAAGCCGCCACCGTTAATCCTTTTGTGACTTCTCCAGAGCAGAAGCCGCGTCAACTTCTCCCGCCACATCGACCACTTCACCAACCTCATCGCCGACCACGTCACGGTAGGCATGCCACGTGGCGTGCCCGATCAGCGGAGCAGTCACCAGCAAGCCGACATAAGCGGTCGCCATGCCAACCCCAATCAGCAGCACGATGAGACACGCCCACAACACCATCGCGAGCGGGTTCTTTGCCAGCGCCATCACACTCACCGCAGCCGCCGTGACGGCATCCGCACGGCGATCAAGCAGATAGGGAATCGAGACCACACTGAAAGCAAACACCAAGCTCGCGAACAGCAGCCCGACACCAAAAAACGTCGCAATGAAGGGCAAATTCGACAGCGAGCCTACCTGCTGTACAAACAGCGCCCACGTCGGCATCGCGCGAGATTCAAACAATGCAAACGTCACCAACGATGCGCGCGCCCAGACCAGAAAAAGCACCGTGCGAATCAGCACATAGGTACCGATACCGTCGGTGTTTTCGCGCCACGCCAGCAGCGACGCCCGAAAGTCTGCCGCCTGACCACGTTCCCGTTGCCGCGACAACGCATACAAGCCAATGGCCAGAAACGGCCCGGCCAACATAAAACCCATTGTTAAGGTCGAGGTGTAATCGACCGCAAAACGAAAGACCACCAACTGAACCAGCCCCAACAATGAAAAACACGCGCCGTAAAACAAGCTGGGGAGCGGATTAGCACGCAAGTCTGCCCAGCCGCGTGCGAGCCAGACTAACGGCTGGTTATACGCAACCGCACGTATCAGCGGAAACGTGAAGTGGACACTTAGCGGGGTGGATTCAGAATTCACGGGAATATTGTAGCGCGTTGAAGCCCCGCTCCCCACGGCGCTTGTCCAACCAACTTGCGCGGAGTTTACGTTGGATCAAGCGAGCCGACGAATGTCCAATTGATATCGACCGGGAACATCCCATCATGGCATTACTGGCGAGGTCTACTTAAAACTGACCGTCGTTGACGATGTACTCATCGTCTCATTCAAGGAGTCGTGGTCACGGAATGTCCAAACTGCGCATCAGCAAAACTGATCTACGACACGCGCGACCTCCCGCACACCTATAAGGGCGAGACAACTTCGATTCCCCGAGTAAGAGGCGAATATTGCCCGGCCTGTGGAGAGGGTGTGCTGGACGCTGCAGGGTCGGCCAAGACAAGTACGGCGATGCTCGAATTCAACAAACAGGTGAATGCCTCCATTGTTGACCCGGCTTTCATCGCGAGCATTCGGAAAAAACTCTCGTTGGATCACCAGGAAGCGGCCGAAATTTTTGGCGGCGGTGTGAACGCTTTTTCCCACTACGAAAACGGGAGAACACGTCCCCGGCTGGCTCTCGTCAAACTGCTTAAAGTGCCTGATCGCCACCCAGACCTGCTTAATGAAGTTCGCTCCTCATCATCTAGCCGAGTGTTTCTCTGACAATTCGGTGAGCTTGCCAAAGTCTGGTTTTGGCCGATTCCGGATGACTCGTTTGTTGACGCCGGAACCGCCCTAACCCCGCCACATCCGGTAAACACTTTTGAACCGTTTATCTTCAACCAACCCGTAATCACCCGGCGCGTATTGCAATAGCCAATCGCCCGCATTGCCCCGCAAGAGATCCCCACCCGCCCTTCTCTCAATGGCAAACGGCTCGTCGATCTGCCGCGCCCAAACGGCAACGGCTCGCGCGCGATAGGCACCATCCTGCCCCATCACCAGCGACGCGACCGGTTCGTACTTCTCCTCAAACCGCGACCCAACAACACTCCACTTGTCGCCGGTCGATCCCGTCACCAATGCATCGGCGCGTTGATAGTGGTTCGGCCCTTCGCGGCTTTGAATGACGCCATCCGCCACAGCAAACATTACCGTCACGACTTCGTCCTTAACGTAGCGGGCGGCGAGCGGGTCCGCATCGAGCAGAAGATTTTTGAATTCGCGCATTGTCGTACTTTATCCGACACATCGAATTGCATCACCTGTCGCGTGCGAAAATCGGCGCATGACAACCTTCATTCTTTCAAAGCTCCTTCTACTCCTCGCGGTCGTGTGTGCGGCAATCACTGCTGGCGACGCCTCCGCATCCGCTGTTTTGGCTGGCGCGACCACCACCGGTGCAGCGACCGTCGGGACTGCCCTCACGCCACTCGTCGCACTCAGCCAGTGGGCTCCCATCGTTTGGCTCAAAACCACCCCGGTTGTTTACCCGATTCTTGAGATTGGCCACATCGTTGGCATCGCGCTGGTGTTCGGAACACTGTGGGTCATCGACTTACGCATCTTGGGGCGCATGCAAATGTTTGATGTTAACCAGTTGGCCAAGCACATCTTGCCGTGGACCATCGCTGGGTTCTTACTCGCCGCGATGACAGGTTTGACCATGTTTGTCAGTCGTATTAGTGATTTGATTGCCAACCCGGCATTCGTGCTAAAAATCGGTCTGCTATTTGCCGCCGGCACAAATGCGGCGATATTACATGCCCGCGGCGCGATCAATTGTGAAAGTGGTCTAACTCGTGCCCAAGCCGTTTTGTCCATCCTGATTTGGCTCGCCGTCATTGTCTGCGGACGCTGGATCGCATACCTCTAGGAACGTTTATGAACCGTCGCATATTTGTTTCGTCCGTTTCCGCCGTCTCTGCTATCGCACTTAGCCAACGTGCGTTCGCCCACCACGGTTGGTCGAGTTTTGATGAGACGCGCCCTATCTACTTGGTTGGCACCGTCAAAAGTATGAAGTGGCAAAACCCGCATGTGGAACTGGTGGTGACCATGAAGCCCGACGCAAAGTTGCCCGCGGATCTCGGCAAACGCACCGCTCCGCCGCAAACTACCCCAGTGGACGGGGCAAAGATTTTGGCGAATGCCGCGCTGCCCACCAAGCGCGGAGACTGGACACTGGAGTTGTCACCGATGACGCGTATTGAAGCTTGGAAGGTCGCGCAACCGAAGATTGGCGACACCATCGAAGCGGTGGCCTACACATTCAAGGATGAAAAAGGCGCGGCGATTGCACGGGTTGAATATTTGATGGTGGGTGACAAACTGTACGGCCTGCGGTCGATGCCCGCCTAACCTACATTGATCGCGGAACTGTTTGGTGCGATTTCCCGTTGCGTTATCGTCACTGTTAGACTGGATTAGATGTTTACAGTCAAACGCGCGCATCATTTATAGCAGGTCGGAACGTGCGAATTTTCGAGCGTTGTTTTCATGGCACCGAGAAAACCTAAAACAAGCCACCCCGACAGCGCATCCGCCAACTTGGTGAGATCGCGTCGCCATGAATTTGCCCCATGGCAGCCGTGGATCACGTGAAGGACGCGGCGAACATTGCGAGCGTGGCGAGCGGTGTGAACGTGGCGAGCGGTGTGAACGTGGCGAGCGGTGTGAGCGTGGCGAGCGGTGTGAAGGTTAGCGCCTCGTTCAACGCGGCCTTCCCGATTGTCGGTATCGGCGCTTCCGCCGGCGGGTTAGAGGCCCTCGAGGTTTTTTTCAATGCCTGCCCACCGGATACCGGCATCCAACTTGCCGCGAAGCTTTAACCGACACGACCTATATAAAACCAGAAGAATAATGGACCTGCGTTTTCACCTTGTGCAGCCGCACAAAAATTATATTGGACTGTGATA
>JACMOJ010000427.1 GCA_014378085.1 Burkholderiales bacterium
CGATCGTGGGGCGTCTTTATCGCCATCAACTCCTGTACCATTTCCAGCGCCGTTTTGTCGCAAGGCGGAAGCTCGGCGTCCGAGGTGCCAATTGGTGTCACACGATCTCCCCAGCGCAGCAGATGCGCCGACAGCGTCAGGCCGGCACCGAAGGCGGGGATTAAGACCAAACCACCGGGCTTGACGCGCCCTTCTTCCAGCGCATCCACCAACGCGACCGGCGCGGTTGCCGCACTCATGTTGCCGTATTTATGAACGGTCAAGAATACTTTGTCCATGCTGGCACCGGCGCGTTTGGCCACCGCTTCAATGATGCGCAGGTTAGCTTGGTGCGGCACGATGACGTCGACGTCGTCGATCGTGATACCGGCTTGTTCGAGCACCGCCACCGACGCGTCACCCATCCCGGTGACGGCTTTTTTGAAAATTTCTTGCCCATCAAAATCCCAGCGGGTGTCGCCGTAGTACACGCCTACGTTCGAATACAGAGCACCCTTGCCGCGCACCCGCAGCGTTTGCCGTGCATCAGCATAACACTGGAGTTTTTGCGCGATCACGCCTTCGGCCTTATCCGAGACCTGAAACACCGCCGCCGCCGCGCCGTCGCCGAACAGCACCGACACGTTGCGGTTTTGCCAATCCATAAATTTTGAAATATGTTCAACGCCAATGACGAGAATATTTTTGGCGACACCTGTTTGGATAAAAGCAGTTGCCGTCGACATGCCGTACAAAAAACTGGTGCAGGCGGTGTTGACATCCATCGCAGCCGCTTTGTGCGCGCCTAAGCGCGCCTGCAAACCTGATGCGGTGTTAGGCACGTGCTCATCAAAACTACAGCTGCCATAAATGATGAAATCAAGCTCAGCAGCTTCAATACCTGCGCACGCCAGAGCGCGCTGGGCTGCGACGTAGGAAAGCTCCAGCCCGCACACGTGGGAAATGCGGCGCTCCTTCATTCCGGTCCGCTGGACAATCCATGCGTCATCTGTCGGCAAGAAGGTGGACAAGTCGTCGTTGGTCAAGACTGCAGGGGGCAGGCACTTTCCCCAACCGGTGAGTGCGGCATATTTCATATCAATGTCTCCAAGACCGTGTTGCTGCGAAGCTGTCGGTGCGATATCCAGCACGCCTGAGCAAATTTGCGTTGTTATTGTAGATTCCACGCAGGAGATGATAGGGTTTTACATCTAGTGCGGTACGCGTGCATTATTTTCTCGCAAAA
Organism: Burkholderiales bacterium; assembly: GCA_014378085.1. The sequence continues at coordinate 1,226 of JACMOJ010000427.1, forward strand.
TAAGCCCTCGCGCCGCAATCTGTCTTGCCCGTGCCACCGCAATTTACGCTTATAGAAAGTTGCTATGAAAACTGTCACAACACTGCTCGCCCTCCCCCTCACGCTAACGTTGTTGGTTGGCTGCGCCACCATCGAAGCCGTTACTAACATTGAAGAGCCCCCCTATAAGGTACTTAAACAAGACGGCGATTTTGAACTGCGCGAATACAACGCAATGATCATCGCCGAGGTCACCGTGCGCGGCACGCTGGATGAGTCAAATGGGCGTGGATTTCGACTCATCGCCGACTATATCTTCGGCAATAACCTCGCCAAGACTTCCGCCGCGAGTGAAAAAATTGCCATGACCGCGCCTGTTACGATGACACGCGACGGAGAGAAGATCGCGATGACAGCGCCCGTTACCATGGATAGCGCCGCGCCGGACACATGGCGTATGCACTTTGTAATGCCCAGCAGATACACGATGGCCACACTACCGACGCCAAAAAATCCCGCCGTCAAACTTCGCGAAGTGAAGGCACAAAAAGTTGCTGCACTACGATTTTCCGGTTTCTCCGGTGAAGAGAAAATCGCAGAAAAGACCGCACAACTCACCACATGGATGACGAAATCAAGCTTGTCGGCTGCCGGCTTATCGCAGCTTGCGCGTTACAACATGCCTTTAACGCCCCCGCCATTTCGCCGCAACGAAATTCTGATTCCGGTGACTACGCCTTAATGACAACAACGCAGCACTTGGGCCTTCGCCGCACTCGCGACTATTTGATCATCCCGCGGGCGCTGAAAAAGATCGCTGGAGCGACGGTGGTGGCCACCGCATGGGCCACCGCATGGGCCACCGCATGGACCACCGTATGGGCTACCGCATGGGCCACCGCGCTGGTCCATGCACAACCCGTTCCACCCGCCGCCATCCCGCGCGATGTCGATGTCCCGTTTGTTGTCTCTGCACCGGCAGTGACACGCACCATGCTCGAGATGGCAAAAGTTCAACGATCAGACTTTGTGATCGACCTAGGCTCGGGCGACGGACGCATCGTTTTTTTAGCCGCCCAACAATATGGTGCGCGCGGCCTTGGCGTGGAAATCGACCCGACATTGGTTGAGACCGCGCTTGAGGACTCGCAAAAGCTAAAGCTGGGTAGCCTAGTGAACTTTCGTGTGCAGAATCTGTTTGAGACCGATCTGTCGCCCGCGACTGTGATTACGATGTATTTGTTGCCGGATGTGAATCTGCAGTTACGCGACAAACTTCTGCGACTTAAGCCAGGTACTCGCGTGGTTTCACACGATTGGGATATGGGTGACTGGCAAGCCGATGACATGCGCGTCATCCCGAATCTGGAAAAGTCACTCGGCCTGGAAAAAACCAGCAAGGTGCTTCTTTGGGTGGTTCCGGCGCGAATCGCTGGCCGATGGTGCGGACAGATTCCGCAGCAGGCTGGGCCTGCATCAAAGCCAGATGGAACAATCACCGTCGTCCTCGATATCGAACAACGCTACCAAGAACTGAGCGGTGTGTTGTCAATCAAATCTGGGGCAACAAATGTGTTGCGACAGGTGCCGATTCGCACCAACATTCTGGGCGATCGTTTTGTTGTGAGCGTCGGCGATCAGAACATCATCGTTGATACGAAAGAACAAGGTTTGACGTTGTTTGCCGAGCCACCTCGCCCACGGCACATCGCAGGTATTGTCGCTAACCCGCTGCTAGGCCTCACCGCTCCCCTCAACGCGCTCATCCCCCCCTTCTTAACAACCACCGAGCCGGTCCGGCTAATGCGCGGAGCCGAAGGTACGGACACAAAATCGAACGCCAAATCTGGGGCATCAAAATGACGGCAACCATGCAGCCAATCTCAAGACTGTTCGTCTCGCTATGCGTTGTCGTCGGGCTGGTGTCTTGCGGCGGGACTTCCACCAAGCTGCCAGAACTCGACAAAAACGCCGTAATTCTTGCCTTCGGCGACAGTCTGACATTTGGCACCGGTGACGCCACCGATCAGTCCTACCCGGTGCGACTCTCAAAGCTCATCAGCCGCGAGATTGTGAATCACGGCGTTCCTGGCGAGATTAGCCGCGACGGGCTCAATCGATTGCCAAACGTGCTCGATGACGTAAAACCGGCGCTACTGATTCTCTGCCACGGGGGCAACGACTTTCTACGCAAGGTGGACAGCAAAGAGACCGAGGCAAATGTACGCGCGATGGTAAAACTTGCGCGCGACCGCAATATCGCCGTGTTGTTAATGGCCACACCCAAACCGGGTCTGCTGCTCGCCGCTCCTGACTTCTTCGAAAAAATTGGCAGCGACCTAGGCATTCCGGTCGAAGGTGCTGTACTCGCCAAAGTGCTCGGCGATAACAGCTTGAAGGCGGATCTCGTGCACCCAAACGCAATGGGTTATGCGCGCATCGCCGAGGCGCTCGC
>JACMOJ010000428.1 GCA_014378085.1 Burkholderiales bacterium
GCGGGCGTACCGTTAAACACCACCTTGCCGCCGGTCATACCGATCATGCGCTGGCAGAAACGCTTGGCCAAGGCGACGTTATGAATGTTCACGATGATGGGAATATTGCGGGTGCCCGCCATCTCGGCCATGATTTCCATGATCTCGACGGAAGTCTTCGGATCGAGTGATGACGTCGGCTCGTCTGCCAATAAAATCTCCGGTCGTTGCATGATGGCGCGCGCGATGCCAACCCGTTGACGCTGGCCGCCGGACAACCCGTCCGCGCGTTGATTGACAAAATCGCCGAGCCCCACTGCATCGAGCAACGCAAAGGCCTCGTCGATGTCCTCTTGCGGGAATTTGCGCAACCACGCCTTAAACGCAGAGACGTAACCAAGCCGACCGGTCAGCACGTTCTCCATTACGGTCAGACGTTCGACCAAGTTGTATTCCTGAAACACCATGCCAATGCGACGGCGCGCTTCACGCAGCGGGACACCGGACAGCTTCGCTAGATCTTGCCCCTGAAACAAAATTTGGCCCGACGTCGGATCGATGAGCCGATTGATACAACGAATGAGCGTGGATTTTCCGGTACCAGATGGCCCGATGATCGCGGTGATGCCGTCACCCGGAATGTCTAAGTCAATGCCCTTTAGGACGGGGACGCCCTTTTTGTATTCTTTGGTCAGCCCACGAATCTGAATGGAGCGGTTGTTGGCAATGGTCATGACCTATTTCTTCACGGTGGCAGGAGATGCGGTGTTAGTCGAGGGAGCTTCTCTTGCCTTGCGCTTTTCGAAAGCCGTCTTGGTAAAGGCCTCCCCGCTCGCATCCGCCACTTTGCGAACGGGCTCGTAGTCGCGTTGATAGTCAAGGGGCACAAATCGATTGGTGCCGCGAAATGCGTTGGTAAGTTCATCGGGAAACTGGAAGTCGAACGTACAAGCGACAATCTTGTTGCGCAGCTGAGGTGCTAAATCATGCACCATCGCCAAACTACCGGCAGGAAAGGGCGGGCTTTTGTACAACACGCGCAACTGACCATCTTTCAACGCGCCGCGCTGAATCATGCGGGTTAACACATCATCGGCGACGGCGGCAGCGTCGTAGTCGCCGTTAATCACGCTGGTGATTGAATTGTCGTGTTTGCCCGAGTACAACACCTTGTAGTCCTTGTCGGGAATGAGCCCTTCAGCTGGGAACAATGCGCGCGGCGCGAGATTGCCGGAGTTAGATGATGGTGAGACGTGCGCAACTCGTTTCCCCACAAGGTCGCGCATTGTTTTATATGGGCTGTCGGCACGAACTACCATGATGAGGTGGTAGGCCATCAACGTTGGTTTGTGATTGATGATGTTGCCGTGAATGGCAAACGGCACGGCCCCGGCAACGTTGACCGCGAATGGTGTGTCACCAGCCGCCAACAAACTCATCTGGATGCGTCCTGAGCGCATTGCTTCAATGGTAGCCGCACTCGAATGCACTTGCAGAAAACGCACGGGAAGTCCCAAACACTGCGTCATGAACTGCACGTAAGGCGACCACATTTTTTCGTAGGTGGCTGTGTCTTCCTGTGGTGAATAACTGAGCAAAATTGTTTTGGGATTTTTTAGCTTGGCGGGATTACTTGGCGCGTCGGCAAGTAAATTCCGATCCTCGTCGCAGTAGATGGTGTCTAGGTCACCACGGCTCTTACACGTGTCAGTTTGCCCGCTCGACATCAAAGGTATGGTTGTGACAATAACAAGCGCGCAGCGGGTTACAGCGCTGCGGCCGAGCGATGCGAATTTCATTTTCCCCCGCCTTGAGGCTTCGCGATTTCTGTTTCGCGCGCGACGCGTTTATCGTAGGCGGCGCGGTTAAAGCTTTCGCCACTCGCCTCCGCCACGTTGCGGACTAACGCAAAATCTTTCTGGTAGTTCAATGGCCAGAATCGATCAGCACCTTGAAATGCTTTGATGAGCTCTGGCGTGAAGCGGAAACTTAATGTGCATTCGGTAATTTTCTTTTGTAGCTCGCTCGTCAAATCGTGCGCCATTACCATGCTGCCATTGGGGAACGGCTTCGAGCGATAGATCACGCGTAACTCGTCGGGTTTCACAATGCCGCGCTGGATCATTCGGTCAAGTACATCGTCAGCAATGGCCGCAGCGTCGTAGTCGCCAGTTTGCACGCCGGCAATGGAGCTGTCGTGTTTGCCGGAGTAAAGCACTTTGTAATCTTTATCAGGAACCAGGCCCTCGGCCGGGAAGAGTGCTCGCGGTGCAAGATTGCCCGAGTTCGAAGATGGTGCAGCGTGCGCGACGCGTTTACCCGCAAGATCTTTCAGCGACTTGAAAGGGCTATTTGTTTTCACGATGACCACCAGGTGGTAGCCGGTGGGTCCTTTCGCGTCGCCTCGGATGGCATATGGCACGGCACCGGCGATGTTGACCGCGAATGGCGTGTCCCCGGCGGACAGCGTGGAGAGTGTGATGCGACCGGAGCGAATCGCCTCCACCGTTGCGGCTGGCGAATGCACTTGAAAAAAACGCGCCTTTTTGCCGCTGCAGTGCGCGATATGGTCAACAAATGGCTGCCAAAGTTTTTCGTAGGCCTGCGCATCCTCTTGTGGTGTGTAACTCATCAAAATGGTTGACGGGTTTTTGCGTTTTGCCGGATCACTCGGCGCGTCCGCCAACAGGTCTTTGTTTTGGTCGCAGTAGATCGCATCCAAATCCCCGCGGTTAGTGCAGGTCTGCGCTGCGCTGCTACTGGTAGAAAATCCGGTGGCAAGCGCGGCGACAAGCGCGGTGGCAAACGCGGTGGCAAACGCGGTGGCAAAGCCGGCGGCAATGACAACCACGGAAGCGAGTCGCGTGCTCGGCGCAGAAAAATTGTTGTTACTGATTCTTGTCCCGTTCACGTTGTTTTCCCGTCAGTGATTTTTGCTTATTTTTTTACTTTGGCCGCTTCGGCTTCCTTGGCCGTCTGTTTTTCATATGCGCTTCGGTTGAAGGCTTCGCCCGAGCCTGACGCGACTTGTCGTACGACCCCCCAGTCTTTCTGGAAGTTCACCGGGAAAAATCGATCTGCGCCATCAAAGGCTTTGACCATCTCGGGCGTGAAGCGGTAGTCGTAAAAACACTTGACCAACTTTTTGGCAAGTGTCGGATCGAGGTCATGTGCGTAGGCAAAACTCGACGTCGGGAATTTGTTCGATTTATAGATGATGCGGAAGTCGTCTGCTTTGATTTGCCCTCTTGACGCCATACGGTAGTACACATCGGATGCAACCGCCGCCGCGTCATAGTCGCCGGAATTTACACCCATGATGCTTTGATCATGTTTGCCAGAAAACAAAATCTTGTAATCCGTATCCGGTATTAGCCCTTCTGAAGGGAACAGCGCCAACGGCGCCATGTGACCGGAATTCGATGATGGGGAAGTGTGTGCCAGCTTCTTGCCCTTCAAGTCCACCAATTTCATAAAAGGCGACGATTTTTTGACGACCACCAGCAAGTTGTAACCCTGAAATTCCTTTTCGTTACCTTTAACCGCAAACGGTACGGCCCCGGCGATGTTCACCGCGAACGCCGTGGGCCCGGTGGAGAATCCGCCGACGTGTAGTCGACCAGAGCGCATCGCTTCAATTTCTGCCGCGTTTGAATTGACTTGGTAGAACACCACCCGCTTATCCAAACACTTGCCCAAATCCTGCGTGAAGGGCTGAAATATTTTTTCATAGACTGCCGGGTCTTCGACCGGGGTGTAGGTGAACACAATAGTGTTCGGATTCTTCAGTTTCTTGGCGTCCTTGGGTGTATCCGCAACCAAATCTTTATTCTCGTCGCAGTACATTGCGTCTAAGTCACCTCGGTATTTACAATCCTGCGCTTGGACGGGGTAGGCGGTGGCAAGAAACCAAACGCCAAATACGGCAGAGAAGAGCGCGCCGAACGAAATCTTGCGCCAAGACCTGAGCTTGAAATTCGTCATAGGTGTTCTCCCTTTCTAGGCCTAAGTAAGCCAAAATTGCGCACTGGTAGTTTAACCACCTCCAGCGCGTTGCGATTTGCTTTGCCCATCATTATTCCAACCATTATTGAGCTGATAAATGACATTTTGTCGCGTTGTGAACCGTATGATTTCCTGCCTCGCCGGTTGCGCCGCGCTGCTTGCCGCCAGCGCGGGTTACCCGCAGCCCGCCCAGTCCTCACGTCCTGCCGCTGCTGGGGCCAGCGCGCTAGTGCCTGCAATCGTGCCTGCGGGCGCGGCCGAATATGACCCAACAACAAGTCGGGTGACCAAAGTGACGCCCCGTGCTGACGCCGTGCGTGGCTTGTTGTGGGAGGTGAAATCAAAGGATGGTCGCAATATCGTCTATCTGTTTGGCACCATACATGTCGGTAAACCGAGCTTTTACCCGCTGCCGACGCCGGTGCAAAATGCAATCATGCAATCGAGCAAGATCGTGGTCGAAGCCGATGTGACCGACCAATCGGATGGTGCGGAGATTGCAAAACTTGTCGATTACCCGCGGGGCGAGACCATCGACAAGCACATCTCACCCGCGCTGCTGGCGAGATTGAAGGCGCAGCTAGAAAAGCGCAAGATCCCGTTTGCAAATGTGTCGGCAATGCGCCCCGTGATTCTTGGCGGCATGTTGCCGATTGTCGAGTATGTTGCCCTCGGCTACGAAATGGCATCCGGCCTCGATTTGGCGCTGATACAACAGGCCAAGCGCGAGAATAAACCCTTATTGCAGCTGGAGACTGCGGCGGCTCAAGTCAAACTATTGACGACTATGCCGGCCAATTTGCAGGAAGCCTTCCTCGACAACACACTTACTACCATCGAGCGCGGGCGATCTGCGGATCAGGTGACGGGCATTGTGAATGCATGGCAGCTGGGAGACCCAAAGCTGATGATCGAGTTGGCAGACGAAGTGGCGCGTGATCAGCGGGAAGCCGAACGACTGAATCAAATACTCCTTTGGGGCAGGCATCCGGCCATGTTGCAAAAAATTGAGTCCTTTCTCGCCAGCGGCGAGGTGCATTTTGTTGCGGTTGGCTCGCTGCATTTGGTCGGCGCTCGCGGCTTGGTCAGTTTGCTGGGCGAAAAAGGCTACAAGGTTCGTCAGCTTTGATTACCCATGGGGCTTGAAATGCCCCAAATCGCCCAAAGTTGCATCGCAAACGTTTTTTGTAAACCTTAATTTGGGAGAAAACTTGTAATGACCACCACCACGGAAAAGCCCGCTGCCTCTTCGGCAGGCGGTAAAGAAACACGCGCTTTCCAGACTGAAGTGAAACAGCTGTTGCAGCTGATGATTCACTCGCTGTATTCAAATCGTGAAATATTCCTGCGTGAGCTGATTTCAAACGCCTCAGACGCGGCCGATAAGCTGCGTTTTGAAGCGGTGACGACACCTGCGCTGTTTGAAAACGACGCTGAATTGCGTATTCGTGTCAGCTTTGACAAGACCGCTGGTACGTTGACGATTGCCGACAATGGTATCGGCATGACGCGCGATGAAGTGGTCACCAATATTGGCACGATTGCCAAGTCGGGCACTCGGGAGTTTTTCTCCAAGTTGTCCGGGGATCAGCAAAAAGACGCCAACTTGATTGGCCAGTTCGGCGTTGGCTTTTATTCAGCGTTTATCGTTGCCGACCGTGTCACGTTGACATCGCGCCGCGCCGCCACTTCCGCTTCAGACGGCATTCGTTGGGAGTCTGCAGGCGATGGCGAGTTCACGTTGGAGTCAATAGAAAAAGCTGACCGCGGGACCGAAATTGTTCTTCATCTAAAAGACGACGCCAAGGAGTTTCTGGACGATTGGCGCTTAAAAAGTCTGATCCGCAAGTACTCGGACCACATTCAGCTTCCGATCTTGATGAAAAAATCGGAATGGGATGAAGAGGCTAAGGCGCAGGTCACACGCGATGAAGACGAGACCATCAATCAGGCAAACGCCATCTGGACGCGCGCCAAGGCGGATATTACCGACGAGCAATATCAAGAGTTTTACAAACACGTTTCGCACGACTGGCAGCCGCCGCTGGCATGGACACACGCAAAAGTGGAGGGTCGGCAGGAGTACACCGAGCTCTTGTATGTGCCATCCAAAGCGCCGTTTGACATGTTTGATCGTGAGCGCAAGCACGGGCTCAAGCTGTACGTCCGTCGTGTGTTCATTATGGAAGACGCCGAGCAATTGCTGCCACGTTATCTGCGCTTTGTAAAAGGGATAGTTGATTCGAATGATCTGCCGTTGAACGTTTCCCGCGAGATATTGCAGCAGTCAAAAGATGTCGACGCGATTCGCTCCGGCTGCGTGAAGAAGGTGCTGAGCCTGTTGGAAGATCTCGCCGAGAACCACAAGGAAAAGTACATCAAGTTTTGGGACGCGTTTGGCCGCGTCTTCAAAGAAGGAATGGGTGAGGACTTTGCGAACAAAGAGCGAGTTGCAAAACTGACGCGCTTTTACTCTACCGCCGAAGTCGACGGCGTTGCTGCGGCCGCCCAGTGGGTATCTTTTGCCGACTATATTGCGCGCATGAAACACGGCCAGGAAAAAATCTATTACGTCACTGCGGACAATTTGACTGCCGCGCAAAACAGCCCACATCTTGAAGTGTTCAAGAAAAAAGGCATCGAAGTGTTGCTGCTGACCGAGTCGGTCGACGAATGGTGGCTTGGCTCTGTTGACGAGTTTGAAGGTAAGAAGCTGCAGTCAGTGGCGAAAGGCGACCTTGATCTTGGTGCGTTAGCTGACGACGAGGAAAAGAAGGCCGCCGAGAAGACTGCCGACGAGTTAAAGCCGTTGCTAGAAAAAATCCAAGCTGCGCTGGTAGGTAAAGTCAAAGAGGTACGTGTCACGTACCGTCTCACCGAATCACCGGCTTGTCTGGTGGTGGATGAGCATGAGGTTTCTGGCAACCTTGAACGCATGTTGAAGGCTGCGGGGCAGCAGGTAAACGCGGTCAAGCCAATTTTGGAGATCAACCCGACGCATCCGTTGGTTGAGAAGCTCAAGTCGGATGTCGAAGAGGAGACCTTCAACAGCCTTAGCTTGATCTTGTTTGAGCAGTCGTTACTCGCCGAGGGTGGGCAGTTGGAAGACCCCGCTGGCTTTGTAAAGCGCGTGAATCAGTTTATGTTGCGATAGCCGCGGCGGACGCCAACGCCCAATCGATGTGCTCGGCGACCAGCGGGGTCGCCGAGTCGCGGGATTGCTGTAGCAGCTGGCGTATGCGGTTGCGCTCTTCCTCAGTAAGCGCTTCAGAACGCAGCGCGTTGCCCATCGCAACAGCTAGATTGCGGCGCCAACGTTCGAAGCCGATGCGCCGGATTGCGCTGCCCTCCATGCGCCGTAACCAAGCTGGCTCGTCCCATGCCCAAAGCGCGGCGAGTGAAATATCGTCTAAGTGATGGCGAACCGCAAAGTCGCGCTCGGCAGTCGGTGCCGCGTACTTATTCCACGGGCAGGCCAGCTGGCAGTCGTCGCAACCATAGATACGGTTGCCGATCGCCTCGCGGAATTCAACCGGGATGGCGTCCTTGTTTTCAATGGTGAGATAGGAAATGCAGCGTCTGGCATCGACCACGTATGGCGCCACAATCGCCTGCGTCGGGCAGATATCGATGCAGCGCGTACACGTACCGCAGTGTTCGCTGGTAGGCGCATCAATTGGCAGCGGCAGGTTTACGTAAATCTCCCCCAAAAAGAATAACGAGCCGGCCGAGCGATTTAGCAGCAGCGTATGTTTGCCACGCCAACCGATGCCTGCCTTGGTCGCCAACGCGACCTCCATCACCGGCGCGGAATCCGCAAATACCCGGAAGGACAGGTTGGGCACTTTCGACGCGATCTTTTCTGCGAGTGCCTGCAATTTCCCGCGCACCACCTTGTGATAGTCGCGGCCCAAAGCGTAACGCGAGATGAAGGCAGCAGTTGGATCTTCAATCACCGCCCAACTTTCTTTTGCCGCCAACGTGTCGTAGTTGAGACGGGTGGTGATGATGCGAATGGTGCCGGGGACAATTGCTTGTGGAGATGCGCGTTGTGTGGCCGGGTGATCTTCACCGTCTCCCTCGCAGTTTGCCTCGCAGTTTGTCTCAACACGCCGCGCCATATAATTCATCGAGCCATGAAACCCCGCGCCCAGCCATTGTTCCAGTAGGGCCGATTCGGCCGAGAGCTCGGTGTCGGTGATGCCAACTTCCTGAAAGCCGAGTGCCTTTCCCCAATTCTTGATGTCAGCCGCGAGGTCAGCCGAGAATTCGGCAAAATCGGGCTGATGGTCGACTTTTTTCATAACGGCAGTCTATCGGATGAGCGAACTTTCTCAGTTGACGATCGAATTACCAGACGAGTCCGCGACGATGTTGGTCGCAAGCCGGTTAGCCGACGCAATCGCGCTTGCAGGGCAGTCTGGAACGCTGCCACTTACGATTTTCTTAAGTGGCGACCTCGGCGCGGGCAAAACTACGTTCGTACGAGGGGTGTTAAGGGCGCTCGGATACGAGGGGCGCGTTAAGAGCCCGACCTACGCATTAGTTGAAGTTTATGCAGTTTCTAGCTTAAACTTGTATCACTTTGA
>JACMOJ010000429.1 GCA_014378085.1 Burkholderiales bacterium
AACAACGTGCGTTTGTTGGCATGGATGATTGCACGCAAATCGCGGTTCATCGTTTGATTGCTGGCCACCTCGACGGCCGCTTTGACATACGCCTCGATGTTCCTCACGACCAGCGCCTCCAAACCCATCATGCGCAGCATCGCTGCCGTCTGGCGACCGCGCATGAATCTTCCCGGCAACGTCACCACCGGCACATCACCGGCGAAGGCATCGAGGCTGGTGCCGCCACCCGACCAGTGGAAGGGATCGAGTATTACATCGGCAAGCTGAATTACTTTTCGAAACGCCGCCGTACTCAGCCTCGGCAGGAATTTGATCTGTCCTTTCGCGTTGATGGCACGGGCCGCAAGTGCGCGCGTCAGGCGATCGGCGAAGGCGAACGTGACGGCACGACTATCGGCTTGAAAAAATACCAGCACCGCATTGGCATCGGCTTCGAGAATTTTTACAAATGCTTCATCCATGTCAGGATGAATTTTGAAAAGCGACTGCGGGCAAAAATACAGGTGGCCCGAGGCGGGGAGGCCGAAGTCTGCGCGCGCGCCCGGCAACTCGACTGCTGGCATGGCGAAATCCACGCCGATACCGTCGAGCAACAACACGCGCTCGGCGTAATGCGACTGGTATTCTGGCGGCTCCATTTCAGCACAACTGAAATAGACATCAATGGCTTCGCTACCAGTGGTGACCGGATGTCCCCAGGCTGCGCACTGGACGCGCGCCAGTCTGCAATTGGCGAGCAGATAGGTGCCGGTGCTCATTCCCACTTCCGGGTAAATGAGAATGTCGAGATCATCGGCGCGAATGCGATGCGCTTTGGTACGCACATCGCCATGCAGGCGGGTGAAGTGCTCGGCACTTGCACCGATGCGCGCCGTGACGTCATCGCTTGTCTGGCCGGTGTAATAGACAAATTTTTCAAAGCGTTTGGCATCGAGCTGGGTAATCCAGCGTTCAAAATAATTCCCGGCGGTGCAGGAAAAGAACCATTTGCCAATGAAGCCAACGCGCAACTTGCCGCCGCCACCAACGCGAGCGGATCGAGACGCTCGCGGTCCTGCAGGCCGCTCTCGCAGCGTCGGGTCGGCCGCAGTGATCATCGAGCCGATGAGATTGGCGTAACGACGTTGAAGAATCAGATCATCTTCGCCTTGATAAGCGAGCAGGAAATTACTGCGCTCAAGCGTGTAAATGCGCGACGCATCCTGCTGCCACGCTGGCAACATCGCTTCGATCTCACCAAGGCCGGCCGCATACTGCGCGCGACGCACATCGAGATCTGCTTTATCGGCGTACACCTTGGGCAAAATCAACCTCGCGTCAAACTGGAACGAAAGACGATCCGGAAATCGGGCCGCCGCATTCACGGCTATCATTTTTGCCGCGTCCGCTTGCCCTAATTCCTGTTTCGCAAAGACTTGCAAGGTTAGTAATGCAGCATCGTCGCCAAACAACACGAGCGCTTGTTCAATGACGGCATCGGCACGCGCGAATTGCCACGCCTCCGTCAGCCACCGCGCCAATTTCTGCCACGCAGCGATGTCGTCAGGATTGCTTTTGACGCGAGCCTCGACGATTTCTATCGCCGCGCCGATGTCGCCCGCTGAGTAGAACCTGCCCGCTTGTTCAGCCCACGTCGTTTTTGTGGGGATGGGCGGGAGTGTTGACGCGGGCGGGCGAACCGTCATGGCCGCAATAGTGCGTCCTGCATCGTTGCATCGCGCTCGTCAACGACCAACGACTGCAACATCGTGCCTAGCGCCCTCGTCGGCGCGCAATCATTGAATAGGCGCGGGACGTTGGCGAGTATTTTTTGTGAGATTGCGTGCCGATAGGGTTTGTCGGTCGCCAGCTTTGCGGCGATGGCCAGATAATCGTCTGTGGATGCGGCAATCAATTCTTCGAGGCCGAGCAGTGTGAGCATGCCCATCGTTTGCCGGCCGCGCATAAACTCTCCCGGCAGGGTCACAATCGGCAGGCCCATCGCCAATGCATCGAGCGAGGTGTTGCCGCCCGACCAATGCAAAGTATCGAGCATCACATCACACAGCGCGTTGATGCGTTTAAAGTCGTCGTGGGTCATAAACGGCAATAGCTTTACCCGACCCTGAGGCGCAACGCCCTGAACGAGGAAGGCCGCCGACAAGCGCGCAATAAACTTCTGCGTGACGCCTTCATTCTGCCCGGCGAACATTACCAGTACACCCTCCGGGTCGTTGGCCATGGCCGCAACCAGTAATCGGTCATTGGCGGGATGCACTTTGAAAAGCGATTGTGGAAATAGGTAAAGGTGAGCGTCCTCAGGCAGTTGATAATCTGCCCTCGACTTTGTTGAGACTGATGCCGTTACCGTTGGCAAGTCGTAACGCGTGCCAATGCCGGGCAGTGTCAGCAGACGCTCATTGTAGTGGTCAGCTGCATTCGCGGGCTCCATTGCCGCGCATGAAATGACATAGTCGATCGTCGGGTGGCCGGGCGTGACCGGATGCCCCCAGGCACAAACCTGCACGGGTGCAAGTCGTAACGCGGCGAGCAGGAAACACATGAGATCCATGCCCAGCTCCGGGTAGACGAGAATATCGAGCTCATCGGCGACGATACGCTTTGAAAAAAATGCAAAATTTTCAGCGCCCTGCACAAAGTGATCCACCGCGTCTCGTAATTGCGCTACCACCTCGTCCTCGATGACGTGTGAGTGATAAACAAATACTTCAAACACGTTGCGATCAAGATCGGTGATCCAGCTGCCAAAATAATTGCCAACCGTGCTGCGATAGAAAAATCGACTGCAGAATCCCACGCGGATTCTTCGATTGGCGTCGGCACTTCTTCGCGCAGTCCGCAACGTAGCCAACGCATACGCCTGTTCTGGCATTGCCGTCAGCACCAGCGTGTGGATGAAGTCGCCATATTGGCGTTGCAAAGCAGTGTCGTCACAACCCTGATATGCAAGCAGGAAATTGCTCGGCACAACATCAACAAAGCGCTCGCGCGCGATAGACTCGGATAATGTTTCGGCATTGGTTATCAGATAATTTACACCGCGTGTATAGCGATCCCTGCAGGCGACGAGATGGGCTTCATTGGCGTAAATATTGGGCAGAAGCAGCGCCGCGCGGGCAATGGTCGTGACGTCATTGGGCCGCAATTCAAGAGAACGCTGGTAGGCATCGAGCGCAACGGTGAGGTCGTCGCGACCGCCGACGAGATCTCCCAATAGGCTCCAAAGTTCGGCGCGATTTGGTGACAAGGTCAGCGCGTGTCGAACGACCCGTTCGGCCTCATCGGGGCGTTTCAATTTGCTCAACACTTGCGCCATGAGCAATGAGGATTCAACCAGGTCCGGTTTTAACCGCAATGCCGTGGCGAGTGCAAGTTCTGCCGCTTGCGGATTGCCCAGCATCGTCTGCGCATTGGCTAGCAGATGGTGGGCGTGTGCGTAGTCAGATTGCAGCACGGTCGCCCGTTTCGCGCTATCCAGTGCCTCGGGGAGTTTCAGCATTCGCATCTGCGCGACAGCCAGGTTGGCGAAGGCGCGCGCGTACTTTGGGTTCAGACGAATTGCTTCAACAAATGCCTTGCCGGCCTCTTCGACCCGGCCCAAATCTGATAACACGATACCGAGATTGTTGTGCGCCTGTGCGAACGAGGGCCGCAAAACCAACGTCTGGCGCAGCAAAGCAACGCACGCATCAAAGTGCCCAAGATCCTGTTCGATATTGGCTGCCGTGAGATGGAAGTCAGCGTTCTGCGGGTGGAGTACAAGTGCACGCTGTATGGCGCGATGCGCTTCATCCAATTTTCGCAGTCTAACGCAGGCCATCGCCAGCAAACTGAACGCCTCCGCGTTCGTCGGCTCG
>JACMOJ010000430.1 GCA_014378085.1 Burkholderiales bacterium
AGACTCATGGTTGTTGCCTGTTATTGGTGAGACTTCCTGAGGAACCGCAGATGGACGCTAATGCACGCAAATGTACTTAAATGCACGCAGAAAAAACTTTGGAAAATCTAAGTGGCAGCATCACTTCGATATGGCACTCCATCATGTTGAGTGAAGCAATCGCAAACGGTTGTCGAACACCTCCGCATGCTGCTGCGTGCTGCTGCGTGCTTCTACCCACATCCGCGTCCATCTGCGTCCACCTGCGGTTCCAACATGTCACTTCAGCGTTTTCTGAAAAAGATGTTTATCTCGGCAAACTTGATGCCGAACTTGGTCATGACGGTTTGATTGGCGAGCGTCTTGTCATCAATGAGCCACATCCAGTCGTCCATATTGACTTCATAACTGCCCTGCTCCGGCGGCAAACGCAGTAGGTAATTCCACTGCAGTGCGTTACCACTTGCGACACCGCTGGCCTCGCCAACCACGTCACCGGCGGTGCCGATGTAGCGGTCGCCGTCTTTGCGAATTTTCCAGATACGTTTTTCCGCTTTGCCGTCGGACCACTTGAACGATTCATCCAACGTGCCCTCGTTGCCATTCCACGTGCACACGATTTCGACGTACATGCGTCGCACCACTTTGCCGGAGCGATCTTTGACGTAACCCCAGCCGTCCACCGTGCCGCTGAAATACTGACGCAGGTCCAGCGTGGGGTTTTCCTGTACGTAGTCGCTCGGCTTCGGCGCGGACCCACAACTGGTAAGCAGCGCGACTAACGCAACGCCAAGCCACATTTGCCACTTCACTGACTGTTTCATCATCACATCCTTAGTGTTCAGGGGTTTGCCTTTTATGGAACGGAAACGGGAACAGGAACGCGGCCGACCATATCGCGGCCAGTGGCCCGCACAAAAGGGGAATACAACAATGCGACTGCCGCAACGGCTTTCAGCACACACGGCAGCAATGCGTATATAGCGGCGAGATAGTTGAGTGATTCCACAGAATTTTTCCCTTGCGGCATATATCCCAGCATCGCCAGGGCAGGTAGCGCGATACCAGCGGCCAGCGCCAGATTCATCTTCGTCACTAAATTCCAAAGCCCAAAGTAGGCGCCCTCGTTTCGCCCGAATCCGGCTCGCTCGTCGTCGTCGATGACATCCGCCAAGATCGACGGTGGTAACGCAAGATCGGCACCCAAACCAAGCCCCGACAAGACACAGATGATGCCAAATGCCACCACATCCCCGGCACCCAACATAAATGCCCAGACAAACGCCACAATCGATACCAGCATGCCGAACAGCCACGCGCGCCCTTTGCCAATGCGCGCGGACAACCAGACCCAAAGCGGCATGCCAGCCGCGCCTGCGGCGAAGTAAGCAATCAGAAAAACCGCAGCTTGCGCTGGTGCCTTGACGACGTCTTCAATAAAAAACAATACCAAGGTGGCGGGAATCGACGCCGCGATGCCATTGAACACAAACACCAGCAAAAGACTTTTAAAACGAAGGTTCTTCAGCGGCAGCAGCATGTTCGAGAAAGCGCCGTTGCTTGCGGTAGCCACGCGGACTTGCGGTGTCGGCGACAACCACACCGTCAACGCCACCATCACCAACACAAACGGAATAAAGATCATGGCAAAGATGGCGTAACCTTCGCGCGGACCATACTCACTCGACAGCACCTGCGGTAACGCCGCCGCCAGGAATACGCCGATAAGTCCGAACCCTTCGCGAAACGACACCACACGGGTCCTCTCCACCGGATCGTCAGAGATTTCCGCGCCGTACGCTTGATAACTAATCTGCATCATCGAGAATGCGGTGTAGACCACCAGCAACATTGCAACCAACCACCACATCATCAGGTCGGCGGATAAGACGGGCGGATTAAACAGGCCGAGCATGGAGACCGCAAGCAGCGGCGCGCCCGCAACCACCCACACAAAACGCCCCCACTTGGTATGTCGAGTGCGGTCACTCCAGCAACCGAGCAGCGGGTCTTGCACCGCATCAAAAATTCTCGCCGCAAGCAATAGCCCGCCAATCGCCGCCAGACTCACACCGATCACGTCCGCATAGAACTTTGGAACATTCACGTAGATCGGCAGCGCCGCCATGGCCAACGGAATCGAGGCAAGCGAGTAGGCGATCAACCGCCACGTCGGCGTCCGGGTTTGGATAGTGGGAAAGTCGGACATGGTTATAGACAACTACTAGACAACTACTTCCCGCCCAACAAGCGCTCGCGTAAGCGCGGCTCGCTAGTTTTTTCCGATAACCAGATGCCAAAAAACGCCTTAGCAAATTCGGGATCAGGCACCGCCGCAAGGAATTTGTCGCGTGAGTAAAAGCGCGCCTCTTTTCCAGGTACCGAAACACCCACCAACGTGTCGCCCTGTTTGACATCTGGAAACGCCGTCATCATTGCTTCGGTCCAACGCTTGAGTTTGGCCTCGTCAGTGTAACCAATTTTGCGCATCTCGTCCGCACTGCGTTTAGCGATCTCGGCACCCTTCAGACCAAGGTCGTAGACCAATTCCAATGCGAATACGTCCTCGTCACGGTGGGGACGGCCTGGGGTCCACAGACGGATGTCGTAGACCTTCAAACCGAAAAAACGCATCACCGCATCACCACGCCGAGTAAGCGACTTACTTTCGGCAACATCCACGCTGATCGGCGTTGGAAGGCTGACCGTCTGTGCATAAACCATGTCGGCAAATGTCGAAGACACTGCAAACAATGCGAAGGGGGCAATGGCTGCCACTGTGAAGATGCTTCTGAATGTTTGAAAATTCATACACTTCCCAGTCTTTTGTGTTTGGCCCGCGTGAGCATGATCTGCATCACATCAGTACGGCCCGATTCAAAACCTGCCTCGCAGTAACAAAGATAGAAGCGCCAAATCTGCAAAAACTTCTCATCAAAGCCAAGCGGCCTAATTTTTTCCACCTGAGAATTCACACTTTCCAGCCAACGACGCAGCGTCTCGGCATAGTCTTTACCGAACATATATGGCTCGCCGGCTTCCAACCCTGCATTGTTGGCGTCTGAAATGAAGCGATTGACGGGTGCCAACATGCCGCCGGGGAAAATATATTCGCGAATAAAGTCACTGGTCGCCCGGTATCTTGGGAACGCCGCGTCATCGATGGTGATGGCCTGTACCACTGCCCTCCCGCCAGGTTTCAGCCGGTCGTGCACTGCCTTAAAGTAGGTTGGCCAGAACCGTTCGCCGACCGCCTCAAACATCTCGATCGATACAATGTGGTCGTACTGCATCGTGACGTCGCGATAGTCGATGAACTCGAAGGTGGCATTTTGCGCGAGGCCAGCCGCTGCAATACGTGCGTTAGCGAACGCGAGCTGTTGTTTCGATAGGGTGATGCCGTGAACTTTGACGCCGCGCGTCTTTGCGGCGTGTTCGGCAAAACCTCCCCACCCGCAGCCAATTTCGAGAATCGTTTCACCAGGTTGGGGATTCAGCACTTGTAGAATGCGTTCGTATTTGGCGGTTTGCGCAAACTCCAATGGCAACGCATAGTTGCCATCAAATACTGCGGCCGAATAAGTCATGGTGCGATCAAGCCACAGCTGGTAAAAATCGTTGGAGAGATCGTAGTGCGCGGAAATGTTCTTCTTCGACCCGCTGCGCGTATTACCGCGCAACATATGTTTGATACGAAACAACAACGCAACCAGCGGCTTGCCGTAGAACACCTTCTCGAGTGCGCGCTGGTTTAGCGCGCACAGCGCCAAGAATGCCGTGAGGTTTGACGTGAACAAGCGGTGGTCCCGGTAACACTCGGCCAGCCCGATTTCCGCTGACTTCAGCACTTCCTTTGCCACATCCCAGTCAGCGAATCTTAAGTCGGCATGAGGTCCATCATGCGCACCGCGAAAGGTCGTGCTGTTGCCTTCAGGCGAAGTAAAGGTGAGCACACCAGTATCGAGATTGCGCAAAACGCGGTAAAGCAGCTTTGCGGCTGTCGGCAAGTGTTCCGGGAGTGTTGTAGCGGCAGAGTAATCTTGAGTTGACATAGGCAATTGAGAGCGCGTTTAAGAGCCAGCGCTTGAGACTGGCCGATCGTTGATGATGGATAACTTCGTATGACTAAGCGTGGTCGACAAACTTGGTGGTTCAGGTTTTGCAAAGAACGGAACATTTTTTTTCCAGAGCTGCAATGCTTGCCAATGGATCCTAGCAACAACGCCGAGAGTCATAAGCGGAAACTTGAGAAACGTAGAAATTGCGCTGCCACTTGTCAGGGGCTGCGGTGTACCGTGAATGGTCGTCACGATCAATTTGTCATCACCCGTGTTGCCGTCGAAATGGTCGATCTGCGCAAATGCGCGAGACGCATCCTGTTGAAATCGAAATCGGTAGTAGCCACGAACTTCGCAAAATGGCGACACATGGAATACCTTACGGGCAACAAGCCAATCAGATGCCGTGATCGGACCACCATCCGCATGTGCGACTAGATAATTGTGGTGCTCGCCGAACGTATTACTGACTTCGCAAATCGCGGCGCGCATCAAACCCGACTTGTCGTAGCAGTAGTAGATCGAAATCGGGTTGAAGACATACCCAAGCAGCCGTGGAAAGGTTTGTAAAACAATTTCCCCGTCAGCTCCCGACAACCCGTTGGTATCGAGCAATCCACGTGCCCACCCTTCAATATCAATGCCATCGCGCGCGCCATAGTCCTTGGTGTAAAGCGAGAGCAGGTTGAAGCGATTCAGTGACAGCCAACGATTACGCGCGGTCGAGAGTTGAGAAAGTGGCAGCCGAAGAAAAAATACGCCATACGAAAACTGATGCGCCGCTGGTCGCAGGCGTCGATGCATCACCTCGCCAAGGCATATTTCTGCACGAAAGCTCATGCCGCTCTCGACTCGACGAAGGTGACCGCGTCATCAACGCCAGGGTAGGTTGACGCGAGATCGTTTGCCGCCGGCGTATTGGTTGCCCAAGGCGTGGTCGCACCCAAGGCACGGGCCACCGCGATACCCGACATCAACCCGTCTTCATGGAATCCATAGCGCGTCCACGCGCCGGCAAACCAAGTGTTGTTTGTTCCTTGTAACTTGCGCAGATCACGTTTGGCACCAACACTTTCTGGCAAAAATAGCGGATGGTCATAGCTGATGGTCTTAATTACCTTCGCCGGGTCTATGGACTGCAACGGATTCATCGTGACCATGACGGGCGACGTAACCGGCAGCGGCTGCAATTTATTTAACAAATAGGTCAGTGATACGGGTGAATCGTTTCGACTCGCTTGGCTGTGATATTCGGCGTGATAATTCCACGATGCCCAAGCCCGTGTTCGATCCGGCAATTGCCTCCGGTCAGTGTGCAGCACTGCCGTATTTGGCAAATATCTTATCGCCTCCAACACACAGCGCTCCTCAGTTGTAACGTCCGCGAGCAACGCGAGCGACTCATCGGTATGACACGCCATCACGACGTGGTCAAAGGCCTCTTCACCCTGCGCTGTCGTAATCATGACGCCGTCGGGACTGCGCTTGACCGCGTGAATCTTGGCGTTTAGCCGGATATCGCTAAGATGTGAACGTATTTTTTCCACATAGTTACGCGCACCACCCTTAATTGTTCGCCATTTCGGCCGGTTGTTCACCGAGATCAAACCGTGGTTAGCGCAAAAGGTGATAAAGGTGGCGAGTGGGAAGTGATCAATTTGTTTGGTCGGGGTGGACCAGATACAGGCCGCCATGGGAACCAAATACCAGTCGCGGAACGCGCGACCGTATTGGTGTTGGTCGAGATACTCACCCAGCGTGCCGGATAGCGTTGCCTTGTGTTCCGCCATGTGGGTTGCGGCGCGATTAAATCGAAATAAATCCGCCAACATGCCGAGAAACGCCGGTTTGAACAAATTGCTTGGCTGCGCAAAAACGGTAGAGATGTCGTCCGATCCGCACCACTCAAGGCGACTGCGACCACTAGCTTCCGTCAGCTTGA
Source organism: Burkholderiales bacterium (assembly GCA_014378085.1). The sequence continues at coordinate 5,980 of JACMOJ010000430.1, forward strand.
TACCGAACGACATATCGGAGGCAGCCGTTTCGACCCCTAGGTGCTGCATCATCGGAATAAAGTTTGGGTAGGTCCACTCGTTGAACACCAAAAAGCCGGTATCGACTGGAAAATCTTTGCCCTCAACGTTAACGTCGATCGTATTGGTATGACCGCCGAGGTAATCGTTTTTCTCAAACAAGGTGATTTGGGGCGCGGTTGGTCCCGACGAGTGCTTGGCCAATAGCCAAGCACACGACAAACCAGATATTCCTGCGCCGACCACAGCGATCTTCAACGTTTATTCCTCATTTGTACGTACCCGCAAGCCGTATTGAGTTGGCAGATTGTGCTGCACGTGTCACAATCCATCTCGTCACTATAGTCATTTTGTGACTACTTAGTCATGAATTGAACTTAAAAGTTCTTGCCCGGTCAATATATTATGCTGGCTCTAAAAATTCCTTTTAAAAAACAACAGTTTGAAGCGCGCGAGGAGGCAATCCTCGACGCTGTCAATCGGCTGCTTTCGGAAAAGGGTTTTGATTTAATGACGATGGACGACGTTGCCGATGCGGTTGGCGTCGCGAAAGGGAGCTTATATAAGCACTTTTCGTCCAAGGAGCGCCTGGCGGCTGCCGCCATGTCGCGGCTGCTTTCGCAAACCCTTGATGTGTTGGATGGCTTTCCAAACGAATGGAGCGCCGGTCGACGGCTTGAAGAGCTATTGCGTTGGACGTTGCAACACCGATTGCGTGGTGGTGTACCGCATTTACCCTCAACACGCGGCGCATTTCAACGTGCACTGATGATGAACCTGGAATACTTAGCCCTGGCACTTAAGGTCAACAAGCGTTTTTACGCGCTGGCGGCCGAGGCACGAAAGGGTGGCGAAATCAGCGCGCTAGTCGGCGACGATGTGGTTGTTTATACGTTATATGCAAGATCTTGCGACCCAACACTCGAATTTCTGCAAAAGGCAGGCGGACTTAAAGACGAACAAATTGTCGAAGCAATGGTGCAGACCACGTTTGGCGGCTTGCGTGCCAGGCCCGACCAGCCAGGTTCATCAAATTGACTTAGCCATCTGCTTAAATCAACCAGCGAAGCGCGGTCGTCAGCATCCCAACATCCGATACCCCATCATTTACGTTCCACTAGCGACTAACCAAAGACTCCCACACTATGCTTTATCCCGACCTATTCTCTGACTTAGAAAAATCCCGTTGGAACATGGCTAGCGATATTCCATGGAGTACGTTCGACGGCACCAAGCTGACCGACGAGCAGGCGATTACCATCAAGATGAATGCGATTACGGAATGGTCGGCGCTTCCGGCGACAGAAATGTTTCTGCGCGACAACCAGCATGACAGCGACTTCTCCGCATTTATGTCGATTTGGTTTTACGAAGAACAAAAGCACTCGCTGGTGTTGATGGAGTACCTCAAGCGCTTTAGACCGGACATGGTGCCAACTGAAGAAGAATTACACGCGGTGCGCTTTCCGTTTGACCCTGCCCCGGCGCTCGAAACACTGATGTTGCATTTCTGTGGCGAGATTCGGCTGACGCAGTGGTATCGACGCGCCGCGGAGTGGCACACGGAGCCCGTGATTAAAAAAATTTACGAGACCATTTCAAAGGACGAAGCTCGCCACGCTGGCGCGTACATGCGTTACATGCGACGGGCGATGGAAAAAGTCGGCGGCGAAGCCAAACTCGCTTACGCAAAAATCGGCCTGCTAATGGCGAGCGCCGGCAAAGCCGGTAAGCCACTCCACCCGACCAATTTGCACGTCAATCAATCAATGTTTCCGAACGACACCGTGCAATCGAAGCTGCCTGACCCGACCTGGCTTGAGCGTTGGCTTGACACACAAATCCAGTTTGACAAAGTGTGGGAGGCACGTGTGATCAATGGCATTCTTAAGCAGCTATCAACATTGTTTGATCGCACCTTTGAGACGACGGCAGACCTGAACCGCTTCCGCAAAGAACTAATTGCGGGCATGAAGACACCACCGGCGACCCCGACCGTCGCGTAGGTCGGGAGATTCGGTGGGCACGCCGCAACTTGCATGACGCAACATCATCAGCCGCGCATAGTGGCAAAATGTGAGCATGCGTCCAGACTACGAAAACAAAATTTGTCCGCCGAGTGATCTCACCACGCGAGCAGCTGGGCTTGCCGGCGCGCTGGTTTTCACCAACGGTGTTTTCGATGTGCTGCATCGCGGCCACGTTACCTACCTCGCGCAAGCGCGGGCACTTGGTGGCTCGCTCATCGTTGCGCTCAATAGCGACGCGTCGGTCAAACGTTTAGGCAAAGGCGACGACCGACCAATCAACTTGCTCGAAGACCGAATGGCAGTGATCGCGGCGCTGGAAAGTGTATCGCTGGTCACTTGGTTTGAAGAAGACACACCCATTGCCCGGATACTCGAATCGCGTCCTCAAGTACTTGTCAAGGGTGGCGATTGGACAATCGACAAAATTGTTGGCTCGCCTGAGGTAATCGGCTGGGGCGGCGAAGTTCATTCAATCGCCTTCCAACACGAACGCTCCACCACCGCGATGCTCGCCAAAATTCGCAGTGGCTTGAAATGAACGCACCCGATACCGCCATCAATGTGATTGAACAAATTCGCTCGATTGTCGGTGACACCGCCGTTCTAACCGAGCCCAGCGATATGGCGAGTTATCTCACCGACTGGCGCGGCAACTTTACCGGCCGTGCACTCGCCGTCGTCCGCCCTGCGAGCACAGTCGAAGTCGCCGCGGTGGTAAAAATTTGTGCGTCATCGGCGACACCCCTCGTGCCGCAAGGTGGTAACACTGGCCAAGTCGGCGGGAGTGTGCCGGACGCCGGTGGCCGAGCGATTGTGTTGTCGCTCAATCGAATGAACCGTATCCGCGCCATCGATACCGATAGCGATACGTTGACCGCCGAGGCTGGTGTAATTCTGCAAACGTTACAAACCGCGGCAGACGGCGCCAATCGCCTGTTCCCGCTGTCGCTCGGCGCAGAAGGTAGCTGCACCATCGGTGGCAATCTCTCGACCAATGCCGGCGGCACCAATGTGCTGCGTTATGGCAACGCGCGTGATTTGGTGTTGGGGCTGGAAGTGGTGACCGCAAGCGGTGACATCTGGGACGGCCTCTCGGTGCTGCGCAAAGACAACACCGGTTACGACCTGAAAAATTGGTTCATCGGTGCCGAAGGCACACTCGGCATCATTACCGCCGCCTCACTCAAGCTCTATGCAAAACCACAAACGCGCGCGGTCGCGATGGTTGCCGTCGAGAGCCCGGCGACTGCCGTGCAATTGCTCAATCGTATCAAAAGTGCATTCGCCGATCGGCTGGTCGGTTTTGAAATCATCTCGCGCGTGTGTGTCGACCTCGTACTCCGCCACATCCCGAACACCCGCGAACCGTTTACAACACCGCAAGCGTGGCAAGTGCTCATCGAGCTCAATGACTCGCGCGCGAACGCGCCAATCGGCGAATGGTTGGAAACAGAGCTGGCGGCGGCGTTCGATGCGGCAGTGGCCGTTGATGCTGTGATCGCCACGTCTGAAGCGCAAATTAGCGAGTTATGGCGGCTACGCGAAGAAATTTCAGAAGCCCAGCGACTGGAAGGCAAAAACGTCAAACACGACATTTCCATTCCGATCTCAAAGATCCCGGCGTTTCTTGACGCGTGTGATGCCGCGCTGGCGAACGCCTTCCCCGAAATCTCGTTAGTTTGTTTCGGTCATCTGGGCGACGGCAATCTCCACTACAACTGTGGGCTGCCCGCACAGGGTCTCGCGAACGCGGCCGAAATCAACAAAATTGTTTACGCGCACGTGGATCAGTTTGGCGGCTCTATCTCGGCCGAGCACGGTATCGGCCAACTCAAGCGCGATGAGTTGCCGATGCACAAATCAGCGGTGGCACTCGACCTGATGCGCGCGATGAAAGCAACACTCGACCCGCAAAACTTGATGAACCCGGGGAAAGTGCTCTAGCTCGGGGGACTTCTAAATATCTCAACGCAGCCGTCATTCCAACGCAGGCTGGAATCGAGTCCATCGTAGTGTCAATAAGTTACCAAGTGCTGCGTCGCGTTGCGGCTACCCAAATTAGCCGAGACGACTGAATCGTCAGAACTTTTTACAAAACTCTAATAAACACGGGCGTTTTCACGGCATATTGCTCGTAGATGCCCGCCAAACCTAGCGCTTTGGATTTGTCGGGTTCGACTGTGCGCCCGAGAGTGGCGATGGAATTGAAGGAGACGTGGGCACGGCTTTCGCGTCTACAGCCTTCGCGTTTACAGCCTTCCCGTTTACAGCCTTTCCGTCTGAAACCGGCGCGCCGACAACAGATGCAACGCCGGTCGTTATAGCCTGCTCAGGACACTCGGCACCTTTCAACACGCTCGCGTCAAACTCACGTTGCATCAACGCCACTTTGCCGATGACCATGGCGTCCGGAGCGCGAATCGTGAACACCGTCTCTTTGGTCTGCGGATTTTTTGGCGTGACGGTAATTCCTTTCACCAGACTTGCCGCCTTCGTTTCCATTTCCGCGACGACACGTTTGGCTGCGTCTTCAGTGGAAAAGAGCCCGAGCGATACGGTGTTATCCGCCATGATGAGGACGTCTTTGACATTCGCCTTTTTCAGGCTTGCCACCAGCGCATCCGCGGTCTTACGGTCGCGCTGAGCGGGAAGTGCGACGGCAAAGCGGGTGAATTCTTCGACGTTCTTCATGCCGAGACGCTCGCCCAGCTCCATGGCACCCAGCGCAGTTTGCGCACGCGGCGCATCGGCAGGCTTTACCGTCAGCTGCAAACAAGACGCGGTCGTCATTGCTTCAACCAGCTTCTTCGCTTCCAGCGCCTCACGTTGCGCGCTTGCCGAATCAGTAATGGACAATACCCGCATCGCCTCGCGATTCACTTCCACACCCACCCCTTCGCGGGGATGAGTGGACGTCAGGTAAATGTGCCCGGCAAACGCAAGATTTGCGACCAGCAACAGTAAGAAAATAAAACGCGCCATGACCTCGTCTTTGATGATGTTGTTTGCGTTGCTTGGTTGTTACCTTGTTATTACGTGAGCGTTACCTGAGCGTTGCGCGGGCAACACTCGCGCCGTCACATCAAAGCCACCACAATTGTAATTCCTATCCCCACATCTCTGCTGCATTATCGATTAATCGAACAATCGACTTCATCCCATCCACAACGCCACTCATCGACTCCTGCGCACTGAAATCTCGGCGGCCGTAAGCGACAGTCGTTTGCCGTCGCGCTCGACGATTAATCCTCCATCCTCACTGACGTCGATGACTTTGGCGACATACGATTCCGTCGCCGCCTGTACATCCACCATACAACCTTGATGCGCATGTAACGCGCGCCATTGATCCCGCAGAACACCAAAGCCGCCTTGTTGAAACTGATCAAGCACCGTCACAAGTTGCGACAAGATGGCGGGCAACAGTATGTTGCGATTCAACGGGGGAGACGTCACCGGTGCCGCCGCGCTCACCGTTGCGATGTCGGTGACGGGTTGATCAATGGCGAGTCTTAGCGCATCCGATAAACGCATGTTTAACCCCACACCAATCACCGCCACCGTGGGGCCGAGCATGTCGCCTTGGGTTTCAATCAAAATGCCACCCAGCTTCTGATCATCCACCACGATGTCGTTGGGCCACTTCAGTTCCGCGTCAATGCCCAGCGCGCGCAGCGCATTGGCCACGGCGAGGCCTACCGCCAACGAAAGTCCGCCGAGCGACGCTGCGCCGCTCTCAAAACGCCACAGCAGAGAAAACGTCAGCGAGGCACCAAGTGCAGATTGCCACACCCGCCCGCGCCGCCCGCGCCCCGCAGTTTGTAGCTCAGCGGCGAGACACGTTCCCGATGCGGCGCCTGAAGTTGCTTGATTCAATAACGCGGTATTGGTGGAATCGATCACGTCGACTAGCCGCAAGTCGAGCCGATGTTGGCTTGCACTATTCGCACCCTTCGCAACATTCCCACCACTCGCACCATTCCCACTACTCGCACCATTCCCATTACCCGCACCATTCCCACTACTCGCACCATTCCCATTACCCGCACCATTCGCACTCATACGCTGGCGAATGACATCAATGTCGAGCAGCTGCAGCGGCTCAGCAAGTCGGTAGCCGCGACGCGTTAACGAAAAAATCTGCACGCCAAGCGCACTTGCTTGCTTCAACGCATCCGACACCGCGCTGCGTGATACACCATGTTTCGCCGCCAATACCGTACCGGAGGTGAAGTGTTCGGCAGACAACTCACGCAGCAACGTAAACGTAAATGAACGAACCTGCAACTCAGCCACGTCAAGGCTCAGGACTGTTCAGACTTGCATGCGGCGACTTCCTCCGCATAAGCAATCCCGGCGATGACCGAATCGAGCAGCAACCGGACTCGTGCGGCCAGCTTGCTGGTGGCGCGGTAATCCGCCGGCGCGATGAAATCAACGCGCCCGGCATTGAGCAACCCCATGCAGGTGTCTTTTGTTTTAGGTGCCTTGGGGTTGTAAACCGCCACCGCATGGCCGCCACTCTTCTTGGCGAGCGCCATCGACGGCACATCCGTCATGCCGTCGCCCAGATAAATCAAATTCGAAAATGGGATAGGGCGCTGCTCTTCCGGCATGTGTTCGTTGATCGACTCAGACAACAATTCGCGGCCTTTGTTGATACGAAACAAAAACTGCGTCTTTGAGGTATCCGTGATTAACAACTTTGGAAAAGTCGCAATGCCGTATTGATTGAAGTGGTATTCGGAGGCGTAGATTTGTTTAAAGTGTTTACGAATTGACACCCCTTCCAAGATTTCCTTTTGCCCGGCAGAGATGATGTAGTGGGCGACTTGTACTTTGCCGGCACCGCGCTCATGAACGTAGTTATCAATCAGCGGAAACCACGCCTCGACGCCCGGAAAATACTTGATGCGTTTGGCCATCACCGCAAAATCTTCGCGCGTGACCTTTACGTCATCGTGCTTGTACAATTTCTCCATCATCAGCCGCATATAGGTGAGCATCGGGTCTGACCCGGTTTCGCGCGCCTCTTTATGCACCTGCGCCCAAAACTCCGCTGGCTCAACACCGATCTTTGGCAATACGGTGTATTCCTGCATCGGCTGCGGGGACAACGTGCCATCGAAATCGTAGACGATGGCGATGGTGTTTTGGAAGAAAGTCTTTTTGCTCATGCAACAAGTTTAACGCGCTGCCCCGCCTTCAATACCCATTTGAATGGCCATATAGATATATGGCTCTTTATATGGGATTGCGGTAATCTCAATGTACGGCAGCTGCACGCTTCGACTGGGACTCGGAAAAAGATGCTGAAAACTAGCGCAAGCATGGCGTTTCATTTGGGCGCGCGTAATATGCTTTTGCCGACCCGAAGCGTGTAATCGCCAAGGACGTTTCACACAGCCAAACTGAAGAACGGTTCTACTGCTTTGGCGAAGTTGATGGAGGCATCCTCACGGTACGGTTTACCTATCGTGCTTCGGTTATTCGAATCATTGGCGCAGACTACTGGCGCAAGGGGAAGGCGAAATATGACCGCGAAAATTAATTACACAAACGAGCCCCTTGGCCGGCTTCAATTGATCTCAGATTTCCTTCCGTCACCTGAAGAGTTGGCATTTCGAGAGGAAGGCGTGAAAGTCACGTTGGCTCTCAGTAAGAAGAGCATTGACTTCTTCAAGTCCGAAGCGACAAAACATCAAACGCAATACCAGCGAATGATTCGTCGTCTCATAGATGCCTGCGTTGACACTCAGGTCGCGACACGCGGCTCAAGCGGGCGCGCCACAAAGCGTCGCGCCGCGTAGGTTGACCGGTGCATTACGTCAGTGCAGACCGCAGTGCTTTCGCCCATGCGTCAACCAATCCAGCCAACTTAAAAAAATGCCCCGTTCGGGGCGTTTTCACTTTTGACCTAACTGCGATTCGCTAATCAGTCGGCGTAAACACCAGCCCTCTTGATGATCGGACCCCACTTGCTAATTTCAGCCGAAAGCTGCGCGCGCAGTGCATCCGGCGTTTGGCGCGCCTTTCAAATCGACTTGTCCGCCCAACAGATCGGTCATCGCAGGCGCGCTGCCTTTATGGAAACACTAAGCGTCAGATACCATTTCAATAAAAGGCGTCTGCAGCGATTTTCCAAAACCCCATAATCCACGGGCATCTTCAGCCTGTTTTGCCTGAAAACGCCCGCCACGCGCGCAGCAACAATCTTCGCTAAACCCGCGGATTGACGCCTCGTTGTGAAAGCGGAACGCGTACCACGCCGTTGCCAATCTTCAGGGGCGAGTTCTTCATTCGCGGCGAGCCAAGCACGACTTACACATTCGAGGCGGCCAACTGATACGTGCCATACTCGCGTTTTTTTCAGGGCACTTAATGTGATGCGCGGTGTCAGGTGGCCCCGATTCATCCTGCCGTTTGTGGCATTGCTGCTCACGACAAACTTGGCTACTGCAGCGGCCGACGCGCCAGCGTTGTCGGTCTCACGTTTGGAGCGCGACGTTTCGTCCCTGGTGGCGAGAGATGTCGTGGGCGGCGCACTCGATTCGGCATTCGAGAAGGTTCCCGCTGATCGTGTGACGCGCACCGCGAGCGCGATGTGGCTCAAAGTGAAAGTTGGCCAGTCGACCGGATTGGTCGATCCCGTTCTCGTGCTGCGGCAAACGCGCACCGCACGCGTGACGTTATTCCCGCCGTCGGGAGAACCCGTAACGCAGTCGCTCTACGGCGAGACGCCGTCACCGCGCTTCACGCGTGACGCACTCTATTTCCCGCTGGGCGGCGCGATCCGGCCGGGCGACACGTACTACCTCCAAATCGATCAGCTTCGCGCGGGTGTGGTCGCGGTCGATCTGCGCGCGATGGCGGAGGTTAGCGCGGCCAACCTCGCACACCTGCGCAACATCTCGCTTGTCATCGGCGCACTGCTTGTGATGGGGATCACAGCGCTGCTGATGTGGGTCTGGCTTCCCGACCGCGGGCTCCTGTATCTGGGCGCCAGCATGGCGCTCGCCTCTGTCTACGTCGCCCTGCTCATGGGCGAAGGTTATGCTTGGGCCAACTTCCTTGCGGACAACCTAGTGGCGTTCAACGTCCTCCAAGTTGCGGTCTCGCTCGGTTATGGCTTCAGCGTCCTCTTCTTCCGCGAGCTCCTCGATTTCGGCCGCTTCGCGCGGCGCATCTCCGCGATGCTCAAGGCCCTCGCCATTTTCTTCTTTGCCGAGAGCGCGCTGCTATTCGCCGCCAGCGGCGAGCTGCTGCAGCTCCTCACCGCACTCGGTAATCTCGGCATACTGGCCACGTGGGTGCTGGTCGTCCCGGCGATGGTGGCTGCGTCGATCCGCGGCAGCACCGTCGCGCGGTTTCTTTTCCTGGCCTGGCTCCCCACTACCATCATGTCGATCCCGCACGCGCTGACGTATCTTCGCAGCGAGCCGGAACAGGCGTGGATCCTCAACGGCGTGTTGATCTCGACAGTCATCGGCTTCATCCTTGAGTCGTGCGCGCTCGGTGCCCGGTTGCGAATGCGGCGTGCGGGCCGTGCCTTCGACGCGATTGAAGCCCCGCAAGATGACTTCGAGCCGATCCTGCGCCGACTGCGAACGGCATGC
>JACMOJ010000431.1 GCA_014378085.1 Burkholderiales bacterium
GGCAGCCGCTATTGCGAAACAGACCGCCTCGCGGATATCGCTTGGAGTCTATTCGGACAAACGCCGACCGGCTGGCACCGCGTGCAGGCGGTATGTGATTACGTGCATCGTCACATCAAATTTGGCTACGAAAACGCCCGTATGACGCGGTCTGCCCTGGAGGCCTATTACGATAAGACTGGGGTCTGCCGTGACTATGCGCATCTGGCGGTGGCCTTCTGTCGTTGTCTGAATATTCCGGCGCGGTATTGTACTGGCTACCTAGGCGATATGGGCACGCCAAAGCCTTGGGGCAAGATGGATTTCGCTGCTTGGTTTGAGGTCTTTCTCGATGGCCGCTGGCATACTTTTGATGCGCGTAACAACACGCCACGTATTGGCCGAGTGCTGATTGCGCGCGGTCGCGACGCAAGTGATGTTGCACTTTCTACGACGTTCGGACCGAACACGTTAGAAAGTTTCACGGTGTGGACGGATGAAGTGGTAGCGGCTGATGAAATACCCCGCATCGCGACGTATTCTGACCCTGGGCCACCCCGCATCCCCGAATGTGAGCTTTTGTGAAGCACTGACAAACGCATTTCAGACGCGGCGCCGCCCCGGCCACTTCGTTCGCTTTATTTACGTGTAAGCGTTAAGGCCCGATTTGCTCAACGCGCAAGATCAGATTCGCTGGGCAAACTATCCTGTGTTTGTCCACCTATGTGGGCTTACATGATGCCGGCGTTGGTAAGCGGATCCTTCGAGGCCACATTCACCCCGAGCTTTGCCTAAGTGATTGATGGCAAGAATCCGCGGAACGCCGGCCTCCTCACCGGCAAGTCCCTGCGCATCATTCAAACGTCCGGCATGCCGGGATTTTTCTATCGGCTGTTTTATGGTGCGCATGGGCAAAAGCCTTTCGCAGCATGCTTCACACCTGCGGCGTTCAGCCGATGCGCGTCAGTTTCTTTGGCGCGTTTGGGGACAATGGCGCAAGGCGGATCACGCTGTTTCGCAAAACGGGGGTGCTCGGGGGCCAACGGCAGTTAGGCGCTTACGCATGGAGGCGGGGAAGCTCGACGATTTAGGAGCCAAACTCGCCATTCGACGGGCTTATCCAAGCATAAATACCTGAAGATGCCCGTCAAATGGGGACTTTTATGAAAGATCTCTGACGTCCCGAGTAGCGCAGTCCCCATCACCGCGTTTGCGAATATCGTTCCCGTTGACGCCGCCATCGTTTAAGCCAGTCCAATTCACGCGAGGCAAGCGGGGAGCCCCCTTGGTACTTTTACCGCAATTCGATTGCGGCTGACGCGACACGGGTCGGATGACTATTAACGCGATGTGGTTGCTCTCCAAGTCAAATTGATCGCTCATGCAATCAAAAAACGCGTGCGTAAAAGTCCCGCGACGGATTGCCGCTAACAGGTGCCGCACAAGAAAAGAAGCTCTGCGGCACAAGTTGCCTTTATGCGGGTAAATTAACCACAATACTGAAGAATTGGCAGAAACTGTCGAAAGCGAGGAGTAACCTCCGACAACAGTGTGGTGGCGCAACGCGCGCCAATGGGAAATTTAGTGGATAACGCGCAACCTCCGCCGTCTTTGATTAAAACCAGGCATCGCGTTGCCGACCCATTGGCGACTTCCCAAGGACGTCTGGTCGATCATCAGCCGACCAGACGTAGAGATCGAACCCTATTAGGGATGGGGCCGGGAGCAGCGGCAAAGACAGTAGCGGCGGCGTGTGCGTTGTTCCTTTGCTTCAGCCTACTAACTCCTGCCATTGCGGGAACTGATACCAATACGGTCAAGCTGCGCGTTGCCGCACGGGTAGCGTCATTTTTCCGCGTACAAATAACGCTTCAGGCGGATCACTTCAGCATTACAGAAAGCGATATCCGTCGCGGCTACATCGATTTAGCGCAAGCTACACACTTTTCGGTGACGACCAATGTAACAGACGCCTTCGTCGTTGATTTTCAGCCGCACAACAACATCTTACTCTCTGTACTGGTCATCGGTTTGGACGCGCCCGTCGAGTTTGGCGCAGGTGGTGGCAGCGCTCAACAAAGCGCGTCGCACGGTCGCGTTTCCTTTCGCCAGCTAGGCTACCGATTCCATCTACAGCCGGATGTATTGCCAGGGGTCTATCCTTGGCCGATGCGGATTTCCGTTCACACGGTGTCGTAAAACAATCTCGTAGTGGTAACCGGAGCCCGGTTAGGGCGTGACGGTAATCGTCAAGCTATCCGAATAGCTGCCGGCGCTGACCGGCTGCTGGGCAAATATGCGCCCAAAGATAGCCGATCCGGCCGGAATCAAATCCTGCCCACTGTTGCATTTGGTGGTTGTGCCAACGAGCCGGGTAAACTCCGAACCGCCAGACAAGCCATCCCCCCACACCGTGCCGCCGAACGAGGCGAAGTACAGCTGGTAGTTCATCAAGTCACCGTTGACGGAATTTTTCATCTGCCGCGTCGTGATCTGGCTCGAATGCGTGCTGGCACCGATTGCAATTGAGACGTTGGCGACAGCGGGCTTAGAACCGGTGGTGTAGCAGCAGCGCATCGAAAAGGTGGTCGAGACATCACGATTAGTCGACGACGAATCGTCATAGATGCCGAAATTTAAGCTGACGCCGCTGGCGATGGAGCACTGTAGCGCGGCCACTGAAGGGTTGGAAAACGTAAATGCGGCACTAAACAGCACGCTGATAACAACTGCCTTACGGAAGAATTTCACAATAGATGTCTCCAAGGTTTGTGACGATCTCCCGGCTATCGGGAACGGTGAATGCGAGGCGACAGTTTCTGTTACCGATTTGCGGTTGCGCGAAATACGGCCCCGCGACCAAGTTTTCCAAATAAAAATCACCA
>JACMOJ010000432.1 GCA_014378085.1 Burkholderiales bacterium
ATACTGCCCCGCGACCAAGTTTTCCAAATAAAAATCACCATTTCGAATGGTGGCGAGGGAGATCTTGCCGACCGCGCCATCGAGCACGATCGTGGCATTCTCAACTGCGGAAACCGTGCCGCCACTGCGCAGCTTGATGCTGCCGGTGACGGCACGAATACGGGTAACCGGAAACACCACCACCGCGCCGGATCGATACGGCGGCCGAACACGCTGCGAGATATGCGCTGCGACATAGTCGATAGGCAGGTCCTTAACCTGGATACCAACATCGTTTAGTTGGTAGGACCCCAAGCCGGGAACAAACACATCGCCGCCAGCACCGCTGACGCCGATTGCGGCGCTGCTCTTGGTCACGCGCAGGCCCGCCAACGCAGGCTCTATGCGGACAACCGCGTAACTATCATCTATCGGTCGGCTGGCAAAGACGCCATTACCGAGCACTGCCACCGCACCCGCCACGGCCGCTGTTCGAGAAACGACATTGCCGCCGCCTGCACGGTTGAAATTTGTACCCTCAGCGGTGAAGATCGCAGCACGCGCGTTGTATTGAACGAATGGCGAGATAGTGTTGCTGGCAACATCGGATGTTATTGAGCGGTCGGCAGATACGCGATAACCAAGCCCCTCGCCAATCGGCGGTGCCTTCGACACCTGCAACTGGTCGGTCCCGCTTCTGCCACTGCTGCTGCTGCCAGTGCTGCCATTATTGCTGCCGCCATTGCTGCCGCTACTGCCACCATTGCTGTCGCCACTGCTGCGCTGGTGGCTACCGGATACGCCAACGCCGTTCGCAGGATAGTATGCAAGACCGATGAAGCCACTGTAGCCTGCATTAGGCTGCGCGGTGCGGCTCATATTGATTACCAACGATAAGCTACCTAACAAGGTCTTGCTGTAGCCCAGTGTCGTAATGCGCTGGTCCGCGGTGCCGCTAGTGCCACCATAGGCCGTGCGAATGTCGTAGGCCAGACTGGCCGTCCCCGCATATGCAGTGCCATAACTCACGCTCGCCGTGCCCTGCAATTTGGGGCGTTGAAGTGGCATAAAGCCGATGACCGAATAGTCCTCACTATATCGACGCAGCAGCAGTTGCGAATTAAACCGCCCGGACTGGAAAGTATGAGCGAGCGAAACCGCGCTGCCGCTCTGGCCGCCGCGCTTGCTGCCGTTGCTGGAATTGCGGTCACGGCTAAAAGAAGCGATAGCAGAGATAACGCCCGCCTTCACCGTATTGAAAGTCACACGCGGCCCGATATTGACGTGCTCGCGGGTCGCTTCGCCGCCCAAGCCTAGCGTCAGTTTGTCAGTGACGCCGTAACGGTGAAATGCCGACACGGCAAATGCGCCGTAGTCTGCACTCTTTAGGCCAAAATTATTGCGTATCTGACCCGCGTTGTAGCTGTATTCGCTAAGCCCTTCAGCCAGCAACTGGTCGGTGAAAAAATAAGGAAAATTAATACGTTGCTCGCGACCGAACGGGTCACGCACCACCACCTCGACGTTGCGCAAACCTGTGACACTGTAGGCGCTCAAATTTTGCAGATTGAAATTGCCGGGGGCCACCTGCTCGGAGCGCACACGCACGCCGTCCACATAGATATCGACAGTCGAGGCCTGCGCGGCCGAACCCGCATAACCCGCCAAGGGGGTTTTAATGAAATAGGGATTGATCTGATATAACTTTGCGACGCCGATGCCGCCCAGGTTGAGCGAGCTGCCGAGTTCTCCCGATGAGGCAAAAGAATCACCAGCAATCCAGCGACGCATCTCGCCTGGTTGGTCAAAGACGAGTTGTGTCTGCAAGCGCACCCAACGAGCATGGTCTGAGGGGGTGTTGAAGGTGTGATTGTCGACGAACAACAGCTCGCCAATATTCACACCTAATTCAGTGGTGGCATTCCAGCTTGCGGAAACGCCGTCGGTTTGGGCGTACCCGAGTCGATAGTTGAGGAAGCCACCTGGTGCGCGGCGCGAGATCGATGTTGTGGGTAAGTCTGCGCCAAGATTTACCGATTGCATCGCGAGCAGGGAGGTGGCCACCTGTAGATTAAGTGTCAGCGTTTTGTCGTCGAAGCGAGTTTCAATCCCAACGATCGAGCGCAGCGACAAATGATCTTCACCACCGATCCGTACGCTCTTGCCCTCCGCGTGCATGATGCCCAACTCAATCAAATCGCTCGGTCGAATTAAAAAATCGGCGGCGTCGGTCAGGTAGGCGAGGAAATCACCTTTGGCAACGTTATTCACACGCACCCGCGCCACGATCTGAATCGGTGCGGGGCCGGTCGTAGGGGCGGCGGTAGGGACGGCGGTAGGGACGGCGGTGAGTGTGGCGGTAGGTGCGGCGGCAGGGGTGCGCGTTCGCATCGGCGCGTTGGCGGGTGCGCTATTTAATTGCGAGACGTGAAGTGGCGGCGTGTTTATGTCGCCTGCTGGTAGCCGAGCGGATGGCTGCACCGCTGGAAGTGGTTGGCCAAAAAACAGCGACATCTTCAGTGACAGACTTGAATTGTCCATACCACTTTGTGCGTTAACTTGCCCACTCAGCACCAGCCAGTAGCCGATGATCCAGCCTAGCAACGTCGATACCGAACGACGCGAGGCCCACGCCCGCGCCGGTGCCGACCCCATTACGGTTTACCGCAGCGGCCAGCATCCCAATCAAAGTCGCGGTCAATGGTGCCGATCGTATCGGTCGTCATGATGATTCGCAGCGTTTTCAAGTTCTTGCAAAGCGCCATGGGGATCGGCACCGGAATGCGTTTTGCACCGCCGCCCAATACGTAGCCGCCAATGATCACTTTGTCCAAACCAGCGGGCGACTTGATGGAAAGCGACTGAATCTGAAAATTCTGGTTGCCGCGATTGCGGATGATAACGGCAAGCCCGGACGGTGTCGATTCAATGCCGTCGATACTGCCCAACGCCAGACCGTTGTCGACACGCACGAACACCGGCACGCCGAAGCGCAGCACAAAGGCGACCTGCGCGCTACTTTTGCTCGAGTCAGGTGCGGGTGGCTGCTCCTCGAAAAATAAGCGGTACGCTTTCTCAGTTCCGACTGCTGGCACTTTTAGACCAACACGAACCACGCGCTGATCCTGTTTTTCAACTGAAAAAATGCGCGGGAAAAATACCAAGTCTTCACTGTCAGTGTAAACGTCGTTGCCATTCTCGTCCTGCGTCCACAGAGAAAGCTTTAACTGCATCTCTATCTTGCGAACCGCTTCGTCATTCGAAATAGTGATGCTGTCGGTTTTGTTCTGCCGATCAAGATCCGTGCGAATCGGCGAAATGCTAAATAAAGCGGCGATTGCCGCCGCAGGCATCAGACAAAGCAGCGCGCCAGCAAGGGCTCTTGAAGCGCAATGCCAATTCCGCTCAGCCGGTCTACCACCGCGGCTCCAGCGGCTCATGGATTCACCGTAATCGTCACGGTATCGGCGTATACCTGACCCACTGCGGTGACAAACGCATTTTGAAATTGTGCGGGCGTGATCGCACCAGTGATTCTGACGAGCTGAGAAGGCGCGGCCGAGCCGAAGCCGGCGCCGACAAAACCGGCGTCGCCGCTGTAACTAACGGCATAAGGCAGGAAGGTAGTAGCATTAACGGAATGTCGCATACGCCGACCAGCGGCAAAATATAGTCCGCCGTCATCGCTCGCAGCAACGGAAGCCGTGCCCTTGGTGCATTTAATCAAAAATGTAGTGCTCGCGGCGGCGTTACCGGTCGCGGTCGAGTCAATGGTACCGAAATCGAGAACGCCGGGTGCGGCGGTGACCTTGCAGGTGCCCGCTACAGTGGCTGCCGTGCTCAAAATATTGTTACCTGCGGCATCGACTGACGGCGCTGCCCACAGCAGCCAGAACATGGATGCTGTGGGGACAAGCACACGCCTAACGTGCATTGCCGCAAACAAGGTTACGGGTTAACGGAGATGACGACAGTGTCCGCATAAACCTGCGCGCCAGTGGTTGCAAGCGCGCCAGAGAATTGCGCCGGCGTAATGGTGCCCGTGATCGTGATGACTCGGGATGCCGCTGCGTTGCTGAAGCCCGCGCCAACAAAGCCGGTGTCATTCGTGTAAGCCAGTGCGTACGGAAGCAGCGCTGTGGCGGTAACGGAGTGTTTCATGTTTTTTGTCGCGGACGCAAAATTCAGGCCATTGTCGTCCGTGGTGGCGGTCGAGGTTGTCCCGTTACTACACTTCATCGCGAACGTTTGTGTTGCCACCGCATTCACGGCGCTATTTGGGTCGATCGTGCCGAAGTCGAGAAGTGCCGGTGCCGTCGAGACTTTGCAGCCGGCAGCAATTTTGGCGTTGACCGTCAACGTGGTGGTGCCTGTAGCTGCCGCCATGCTTGACGCTACCAGCAATGAAATGGAAAGTGCAAGTTTTGTGACTTTTGTTACGTGTGGCTTCAACATTGTGTAGCTCCTAGTTTGCCTGGACGGATCCAAAATGGAGCAGTCCGTTTGTTCTCTATCTCCTAATACATGGCGGCGAATGAACGAAATGCCAGAGAAAAAGAACCGGAGGTGAGCGGCGCAATTTGCAGCCCGCATCCGTGACGGCTACCACCCGAATCCAAAGACAGCACACCGTACAGGAAGTGTGCCCCGTTGCGCGCGCAAAAACTGTGCGTTGGCATACTCTTTAGCAGTTTCGTGATGCCGATACACGATCGTTCACAAATCAAATGCCACCACTTTCGTCGGAACAACTTAACAGCGTCGCGACTTATCAACATGCACTAAAGTTACTCGGCAACATGGCGACCCGACAACGCGAACGTATGAGGGCGTGACAGCGCGGCACTCACTAAAAATTGACGCCGCTAAGTGCGGCGTCGAAATCGGCATTGCGTCACATTCAAACCACAGCTTTTACTGCGCGCGTGGTTCACCCTGCTCGTTCACCGTGACTGATGCGCCGGGTGGGCTTGTCATCTGCACACGATATTCCTGATTGCGAAATTCGTAGGTGACATCCCAATAAGCTGGCCGGGCTTGGCTTGGTGTGGTTGCACAGCGTTGCACGTTCTGCGTGTAACCCTCTTGGCTATTGGCGTCTTGTCCCACTTTTGATCCAACCAGCGCGCCCGCAATTGCAGCACCGGCTGTGGCGAGGTCTTTACCACGACCGCCGCCAACCTGATGGCCTAGGATGCCACCGAGTAAACCGCCGACGATTGCGCCGGGGATATTGGCTTGACTCTGGCTGCTCGCAACTTGTTCTTTTTCTACCCAGCAACGCTGCTCTGGTGTGCCGACAACAGCGCGCACTGAAGTCACGCGGGCTTCATACAGCCGCTCGTTGTTGCGACGTTGATAGTTTTGATAGTTGCCACGATTGTCGTCATACGCCGCGTTGGCAACGTTATTCACAGCTCGCACTGAAGAAATGCGGTCATTCATGCCGGCACCGGTTAAGGATGGGTAACGTCCAGGACTCAGCACCACACAACGGCCACCAAAATTTGCATCTTCACAAACTTCTTGCGACGCACCTTCAACAACCACCGAGGAGGCGAGGTCGTTAAAGCTGTAACGTTCGAAGTTGTCGACTTGGTTACGGGTGGAAAATGAACGACCTTGGAAATCATTGTGTTCGTAGAATGTCACCTGCGATAGCATTGGTGCAGGCGTGGCAGGCGGGTAACGATAATCTTCGGGACGTTCGTTTGGACTGACAATGCGCGCTGACGATATCTGATCGCTTAGCCCCATCGCGCTAAGGGAGCCGTACCGGCCTGGTCGCAATGTGACACAGCGGCCACCATAGTAAATATCTTCACAAGCTTCCCAAACGTCGCGTGTCACAACAACGGACGAAGCGCGGTCATTAAAATTTTGGCGTTCAAAGCTGCTAATTTGACTTTCTGTCGTTAACGAGCGGCCCCTGAAACCCTCATTTTCATAGAAGGTTATCTGGCTGACGGGTGGCGGCGGCGCATAGCGAACGTCAGTGCCCCGTCGGTTACTCGGTACCATGCGAGCTGATGAAACACGTTTGTTGAGGCTCATTGCCCCCAGAGATGGATAGCGGCCTGGCCGCAATACAGCACAGCTACCGCCAAAGCGCGCATCTTCACATATTTCCCAACGGCCCCGTTGAACTACTGCGGAGGATGCACGATCGTTGTATCCATACTGCGTGAAGTTCGCCACTTCAGCAGAAGTCACAAAAGTGCGACCGGTAAAATCTTCGTTTTCGTAGAAGACAATTTGAGCCGATGCTAGCGACGATACCGCCGAGGCGGTCAGTGCTGCCAGAGCAAAGGCGACTTTGCGTATTGCGTTCATGGGTTTCTCCAGTTGGGTGATACGGTGAAGGTCTACGTTGACGATGTAATAACAACCCGCGTAGGTGGTAATCAATATCGCGGGGGATGGTGAACCACCTCTGTCGCCCATTTTTGCCGACATGCGCAGGTCTTGATGCAAACGGTGAGCGGGCCTGCAAACTTCATCTTTAACAGACGGACATTACGCAGAAACCCCGTTTCGCTCCGTTCGATAACGCACTAATTGAGCCATATTCGCAAACTCTGAGCGCAAAAATGCATGGGCTGGTGTAGTGAGCAGCAGCCAGCATGCGCAACTGGCAGCGTGGCATCAGTGCGCACTTAACTCGCGCTCAGCTCACGATTAACTCGCTAAAAAATCCAACAAGCCTTTGTTAAACGCATCTGCGTGCGAGCAATTGAAGCCGTGTGGCGCGCCCTTAACAATACAACTTACGCTGCCCTGAACTGCCTTTAAGGTACGCGCACCACTCACTTCAAACGGTACGATCGCGTCTGAATCACCATGCAACACCAGCGTTGGCAGCGCAAACTTTGCGAGGTCACCACGAAAATCAGTGTAGGAAAATGCATGCACACAATCGAGCGAGCCTTTAGCGGAAGCGAACGCCGCAATCTCAATCGCATAACGACGCTGCATTTCACTGACGGCTAGCTTGCCATTAACGCTGAAGAAATTGGTGGCGAAGGTATCCAGAAACGCCAATCTGTCCGCCCGCAATGCGGCTTTGGTGTCTTCGATCTTCACATCATCGGAACGTCCTTCCGGATTATCCGCGCTCTTGTAAAGGTACGGGGTGACCGCCGCAGCGAGTACCGCCTTTTCGACACGACTGGTTCCCTGCGTGGCGATATACCGGGCGACTTCACCGCCACCCATCGAGAAGCCCACCAACGTGGCGTGGCGCAGATCAAGGTGGATGATAAGTTTGTGTAAATCGTCGGCGAACGTATCGTAGTCATAACCTGACCACGGCTGCGAGGACCAACCGAAACCACGGCGGTCAAAGGTGATAACGCGATAGCCCGCACCGACTAGTGCCGGCAGCTGCGCTTCCCACGAGCGCCCCCTAAGCGGCCAACCATGGATGAGGATAATTGGCTTACCGCTGCCGTGATCTTCGTAATAGATCTCGACGGGTTGGCTGGATTCAGAACCTACTCGCAGCATGGGCATTAAAAGCTCCTCGGCGTAACGTCGGGTTAACAGTGAAAAATGCGCATTTGCCCTGCGGGCTTTCATTGCGCAGTTGCCTCGCGATTAACGAGACTGGCCACATACAATCAAACGCTTTTAGCGCGTAATGCATCGCATTAAAGCAATCTAGTTGTGCGTCCATCTGTGCGTGAGCGAACATGCCTCGCGACAATCCTCACGCAACCCTCTCGCTACCCTCGCGCCACACAATATGTCGCATCGAAAACGCTTTCATCCATGCCACCATCTGGGCGTAACCCACTTGTGGTGAAACAGAGTTGGTCAGGTGCGTGTGGCAAACAAAGGTCGTTCGTCCTTCGGCTAGCTCAAGCCGTTGCATAAACTCAGCTGACAACTTTTCCCGATTTGTGCGTCTGCGCACTGTCATGAATTGATATAGCGCATAACGTTCTGGCTGGGAATTTTCTCGTAGGCAAAACGCACATGAGACAGGTCAGCCTTGCCGTCATCGTGTGCACCGCGTGCGGTGAAAATTCCCACCTAAACACAAAGAAGCCCCACATGTAACAAGTAACCGGAGAATTTCTATGACACAAATACAAACCCACGTCTTTGACCATTCCCCCGTCAAAGCTTCAAGCATCATTGGTACGAGCGTCGTGAATCCAAAGGGCGACAGCCTTGGCGACATCAAGGAAGTCGTCATCGATCCCCGCAGCGGTCGCGTCGCCTATGCGGTCGTCTCGTTTGGTGGATTTCTGAGCATGGGCGAGAAGCTATTTGCAATACCGTTCAGCTCGTTCGAATACGATGTTGGCAACAGCCAATATATTCTTGCCATTTCCAAGGAACGTTTAGAAACTGCACCCGGATTTGATTCAGACAATTGGCCGTCGATGGCAGATGAGACTTGGAATCGTGACGTGTATTCGTACTACAAACGTCCGCCATATTGGGAGTAAACCCGTAATTTCAAAAAAGCCTCGCTGGCGCCGGCCAGGCGAGGCTTTTTTTCCACGTTAAATCTAGTGGGTGGGTCTCCAAAACCAATATGGAGCCGCGCGTTGGGGGCACGTGCTAAGTCTATGTGCTGAGGCCACATGTTGGGGCCACGTGTTGAGGCCACGTGTTGATGCAACGTCCGGAAAGTGCTTGTTGAAAAATAAGCTCGCGGCAGTGGATAGTGAACTAGCTCACTTGCGGCCATTAGTGATCAAGCAATAGTTCTGCATTAGTGGTTCACACTTCTGTAACCGCAACCTATCGCTTCATCTGCGTGTAAGTACTACCGACTACCGCGCCGCGATCGGTATCCTGCACTCCGCGCTCGATGTCGCGTACAGCTTGCTTCATTTTTTCGCTCGGCGGCGGTGTTGGCGTTAGCGCACCACCAAGCCTGCCAGAACTGTCTGCGGATTCGTCTCGCTCGAAGGGCAATTTCAAGCCCGGTACTTTATTCACGCCGCGCAATTTTTTAAGGCCAATGTTCGGATTGGGAACGATCTGTGGTTTATCCGATGGTGCCGTTTCCACATTGCCGTTGACAGCGCGCGCTGCAGTGCTGCTACCGATACTTAAGCGAGTTTTCATTTGGTGCTCCTTGGCGGTCGAGATAATCGAAATAGTCGAGAGGTGGAGGCGATTCAAGTTTATGATTTATCGCCTTGGCTGTCGTGAGCGGCATTTGATTTAATTGCACCGCGAATGTTCATTGCCGCCAGACCAATTTGAAGCGCAATCAGCGCCGGCGCATCCGCACCCACCGCCCAAATAATCCAGAACGCATTGCTGAGAAGAAATATCCAAAAACCCACATTGCGTCGAGGCTTTTTGCTCGATGCGACGAGCCACGCGGCTAGCAAAGTGAGCGCCATTGCGGGCCACTGCATCAAATCGAAGGTGTCCACGATGACGTAATTTTCCGGTCACGCGTCAATATTTGGTGAGCACGAGTCTGCCCACCGCTGCTGCAATCGTACTGACCAAAGTGCCCCACGCCATGTCAATGATCGATAGCCCAATCGGCCAATTTTTAAGTGTCGCCAAATTGGTGAGGTCGTAGGTGGCATAGGCGATGAAGCCAAACGCGGCGGCGGCAATCAGTGTCTTTTGCCAGCCTAGGTCGATTTGGTTAGGGACAACGGCAAACATCATTAAACCAACTGCAAAGATGAGATAGAACAATATCGCCGCAATCACGTTTGGCCGATCAGCCATCAAGTGGCCGATGCCACGCGCATAAATGGGCTTAGCGATCACGCCCAGCCAAATGAGATCAATGGCGACGATCACCACGACGGTCGCGGCATAGGCCAATAAATATTTAGTCATGCTGATGTTCCATTGTTGAAGTTGTTGATCACTTAGGGGAGTCCACTTCAACACGCCAGATAATGTTGCCGACATCATCGGCAACGAGCAGCGCACCTCTGACGTCAATAGCCACACCAACCGGGCGGCCGTATGCGGTTTTAGCGTCGCTCAAAAAGCCGGTCAGTACATCCACCGGAATATTGCTGGCGGGCTTGCCGTCTTTAAAAGGTACAAATACCACTTTGTAGCCGCTGTGTGGGCGACGATTCCACGAGCCATGTTGGCCGATGAACATTCCATTGGCAAATTGAGAAGATAGCCGACTACCCAGCGATGAGGCCAAACCGAGCGGGGCGGTATGCGCACCCAGTGCGTAATCAGGGGCACGCGCGGTGGCCACCAACGCGGGCTGCGGTGGCGTCACGCGTGTATCAACATGTTGGCCGTAATAGCTGTACGGCCAACCGTAGAACGCACCATCCACCACCGATGTCAGATAGTCCGGCACGAGGTCGCTACCAAGTTCGTCACGCTCGTTGACCACGGTCCAAAGTTGGGTACCGCTAGGGGCCCATGCCATTCCGACCGGATTACGCAGCCCAGTGGCAAAGAGCCGCATTGCGCCGGTCTTTATGTCGATCTCGTGGATCGCCGCACGATTTCCTTCAACGGCCATTCCACTCTCCGCTACATTGCTGTTTGACCCCACCGTCACGTACAGTTTTCTTCCATCCGTGCTGGCAATAATATTTTTGGTCCAATGATGGTTGATCGGCCCCGCAGGGAGGTCGACGACCTTGATCGGCGCGCTGGAAATGCGCGTGTCGCCGGTCTGATAGGCAAAGCGTACAACCGCATCAGAGTTCGCGACATACAGCTGGTCTCCTATCAGCGCCATGCCCAACGGCGAATTGAGGCCATCTAACAGCACCGTACGCACGTCAGCGACACCGCTGCCGTTGCTGTCGCGCAAAAGTGTGATGCGGTTTGCGCTCGGCGTTCCAGCGCCAGCGAACTTCATCGCCATACGCATTGCGAAACCCTTAAGTCCCGGGCTATCGTCAGGCTTCGCTGGCGCGTTGGTTTCTGCAACAAGGACGTCCCCATTGGGCAGCACGTACAGCCAGCGCGGATGGTCCAAGTTTGCCGCGAACGCGGTGACCTTTAGTCCGCTCGCAGGCGTCGGCGTGACACCCTGCGGCCAGCCTGCCGCTCGCGCGACGTTAACGGTCGGGATCAGTGTCGGGTTCGGCGCCGGCAACAAAGGCTGCGCGCCGACACCTGCCGAAAGCGGTAGCTTTGCGATATCGCCGCACGCGCCGACGAGCGCGCATAGCATCACAGCCGCGAGCCCGATAAAAACGCGAGCGCTGGTACTCGCCATCTGCGACATCATTGCCGCTGAGGCGTACCCACGACGGCTGGGATGGCCGCAGGGTTGGCCACGTGGTTGACTTTGAGGTACGCGGCCAAATTCAGTTCATTCGGAACTGGACAACAGCTACGACCATCGCCCAGTATCCTCGGTGGTCGAGGTCCAAACAACGCTACCCGCACGCGCATGATCGGACTCAACGTACCGCGCTAGTTGGATCTCGGTGGCGGAGGTGCCGGGACCACCACGATGGTGGTGCCATCAGCGTTTTTGCCTGGCTCACCTTTTTGTCCTTCTCTACCCGCTGCGCCGACTTCGCCCGGCGGGCCCGCGGGGCCAGGAACGACGACCGTGGTCGGTTGGGGAGGTGGCACATTCACCACCGTTGGCTTGTCGCAACCGACAATGGAAATACTGGCTAATGCTGCTGCGATTGAGATTGCATACTTCATACGACTTCCTTTAGATTGGGGTGGGTTCAGACGATATACGGAGGTGTTGCGACCGCCGACGGTGGCCGTAACGAGGAGGCGGTTAACGCGTTGTACTCAAGCGCTGGTCGACGCGGTTCCATGCCGCGCGCGCGGCAGAGCGAACGTCGATCCACGACGGGTCCACTTCACTCTTGGAGGCGTTGTAGTCGGTGAAAAGGTCCGCTTCGGCGGCTTCGAAGGTTCGTCCATCATGGCGAACACGCCCTTCCCAGCCAGCGCGAAAGCCCGGTGCGTAGTAGGCAAAATCGCGGCCCTGAGTGTAGTAAGGTTCGCGAATGAAAGTTTCTCTCCAAAATGTTTCTTCAGCGGTTGGGTTCACGGCTTCACCCGCGCTGCTGCCAGTCAGCCCACCCGCCACCGCGCCGACCGTCGCACCAATAACGCTACCGATTGGTCCGCCAAACGCCATCCCAACCGCGGCACCGGCGAGGCCACCCGATGCGGCTCCGACGCCGGTGCCGATCGGATGTGCACCTGGCGTTCCCGAAATCGGGTCGCGGTTCAAATCAGCGTCGTTGGTGACAACTGTTTTTGTAACAATTTGGTTCATTTATATATCCTCAGCAAAAGGGTGTTAATCGTCTTGGAAATCAAGGCCCAGCAATGGCATTCCTCGGGGCGGACGTTTAGAGGGAGACTAGCGGGCAAGTTGGCATACGTCTGTTCGACACCGAACGCAAACGCAAAAACTTTTGCTGCTAGGATAGAAAGACCAGCGCGGCTGTTTTGGATCTTTGGCGTCGCGCTGATCATTCTTGTCATGCTTGTCATTCTTGTCCCTTCTCTCGCTCCTGTCGTTACCTTTGCCGGGCCCACAATTGGTTCGATCAATGCGATTTATGTCTTAATCGCGGGTGGCATCGCGTCATTGCCGGGTCGCGGTGCGGAGGCGCGGGTCTGATCGACGACAGCACCGCACTTGTTACGCTCACTAGGCGAGTTACACTCATCGCGCGCATTACATTCACCACGCTCATTTCGCTCGCTGCGGTCATTGCGTTCACCTATGCTCGCCGCAGTCATTACGTTCACCTACGCTCGCTGCGGTCATTACGTTCACTGCGGTCATTACGTTCACTGCGCTCATTGCGCTCACCACGCTCACCGCGTTCACCGCGTTCACTGCGCTCCCGTGCGGACTTGTTACCCCCCGACCATTGCTGTCGATACTAGTCGCGCACCACCGGCTCCCGCGGTTGGTAGCGGTAATGCTGCTCGTGAATGGTCTGACGTTGGTCCTGCCTCGGGTACCGATCACCACGGTACTGCGACTGATAGCGCGGTAGCGGCGCAACAGATGCGTTTGACCGGCGGTCCCGACGATTCCAACCGTTGCGACGTTGCTCCCAATCGCGTCCCCAGTGTTCACCCCATCGCGGCGCGTCATCACGCTGCCAAGTGCGAAAACAGACGGGCGGTCGACGGTTAGCGCACTGGAATTCTAAGCACGTGCGGCGGCGCGTCGTACTGACTCACGTCATTCCACGACCGGTTGTACCAATCGCTCGCTTACCAGATGTCGTCGCGGAACACCCAATACACGCCGTCGTAGAAAAAATAGTTTGAGTCCACGCCCGGCGCGTATTACACCGGATAGCCGGGCATCCGAACCAAGTTCGGATACGACGGCACGTTGATGCCGATGCTGAAGCCCGGCGCGTCGTCGCCCAAACTAAAGCTTGATTGCGCTACGGCAATGGGTGCAATAGACAAAATAGGCAGCAATGCCGCGAGTATTAGGGGGCGAATCTGCATGTGGATCTTTAGTAGGCATTCGACACGCACCTGCGTTTAGTGGGTCGCATAGTAGGCCCTTAGTGTCCACCTGGGTGGGCAATAAGCTTGGGGCAACAATTGGGGCCGCAACGCAGCACTCGTCAAGACCACGCTCTGCTGGGAACCCCTGCTGGCTCCATTTAGTACATCGCCATTTGGCGGGCATCTCCAAGCAAAAACGCTTGGAGATGCCCGCCAATAAACGAGTTTTAGGCTTTTTACCGTTGCGCTTTGCAAGCGTTGGCAATTGTCATGCAATGCGCTACTCGGCGCTTGCCGCAGCAAGTTGTTTGCGATCATTGCGCAGCTTGCGAACGCGGTCGTGGTTCGCTTTGGCACCTTCGTACTGCTTTTGCACAAGTACTCTGACGTGTTCGGGCAGTGGCTCCTTGAGCGCGTCGCGGTAGCGATCTAGCGCCGCATCTTCGGCACTTTCACATTCCTCTAGCACCGCAAGGTCATCGTTACTGGTAACTGCCGTTTTGATGTTAATCCAAGTGCGATGCAATGCACCTCCTATGCTGCCGTGTTCAGCAGCTTGACCGCCGTGGTGAACGACCTCGACATTCAATTCACGGACCGCTTCGTTACAGCCCTGAACGCGGGTAGTGAAATAGGCTTTCAACATCGAGTCTTTCGCGCCCTCAGCGCAGGTTTGGAAACCAGCGGCACCGTCGCGCGAGGTTTCGATCAGATCGTTTAGCACGCTTACAATTTTAGTATTTTCCATTTGGAACTCTTTGCGATAGTTGGTCGGAACTCATGCTGCGGCCGGTTGCGATGACCGTCTGTTCTAAAGCCCACACAGCGCATTGCAATATGCATATGCGGACCACGCTCAACGTGCACGCTTGCGCGCAATCTCCACCATACCGTCCGAAACCCGCCAGTGCGCTTGCGTACATACCCGCCAAACTAATTTGGATAGGCTCTTGCTCGTCTATGACCTCGCCGCCAAACCAACCCACGCCACCCGTCACATCCGCGGCGATCTCGCAAACATCGTCGGACACCCTCATTTTGTCCGGCAGCTGGACCGCGCGCGGGATTGGCGCAGCAAGTACCACAATGGATACCATAGCGGTTAACACAGCGGGTAACACAGCGGCTGCCAGCAAGGCTGATCTGCTGCTGCACCAGCTTGAATCGATACACATCGCAGCGAACACTAACGCGATCGCAGATGGCACCAATATTGACGCGATGGATACAGCCGGTGCCTGGCTGCTACAGAAGATGTTGCTACGATTACGCGGCGAGGGATCAGTAATCGTTTTAGAAAATTTGCAGTTGCGCTTTCAAAAGCTGCTGGATGTGGTCGCTACGCAGGTGGCCGAACAAGCCACGAAGCCGGTCCCGATCGCCGCGCGGCCGCCGACAATACTAGCGCGTGTGGGCATCGCAAATATCGCGGTGTTCGAAGAAGCGATCGCGCTGCTCGCATTCATTGGCCAGAACACGCTGGCATTCGCTAGCAGCGTGAAAGAGCCCGCGCGAATCCGCTGGCGACCGATCTTGTTTAACATTCGCAGCGCTGGCTTCGACGCGCTGCCCATCGTTGGTCTACTGTCGTTTCTGCTCGGTATCGTCGTCGCCTATCAAGGCGCAGACCAGCTCAGGCAATACGGCGCAAATATCTTCATTGCTGATCTAATCGGCTTGTCGATGTTGCGCGAGTTTGCACCGCTAATCACCGCGATCATCATCGCCGGGCGCTCTGGGTCCGCATATGCCGCCCAGATCGGCACCATGACGGTAACCGAAGAGATTGATGCCATGCGCACCATTGGCATCCCGCCGCTCGAATTGCTGGTGCTGCCGAAAGTAATTGCATTGGTTATTGCCATGCCGCTGCTAACGCTGTTCGCGGACGTGCTGGGGGTGTCTGGCGGGATGATCATGGCGCGCGTACAACTTGGCGTGAGCTATAGCGAGTTTTTGGATCGCTTCGTCAAAGCCGTTAGCACTACCTCCTATCTAGTGGGTATCGGCAAAGCGCCAGTGTTTGCATTCATCATTGCCCTCGTCGGCTGCTTCCAAGGCTTTCGTACCAAGGGCGGCGCGGATAGCGTTGGTCGCCAAACTACCCGCAGCGTCGTTCAATCGATTTTTTTAGTGATCGTCGCGGATGCGCTTTTTTCGATCGCCTTCAGCGCGCTGGATCTCTGATATGCCGCAAACCATCACCGATCTAAGTTCCCTCGCCAGTGACACTACCAGTGCCAGCGCCGCTGCCACCAGCGCTGCAAGCGCCCCCGCTGCACAAAGCGCATCAATGGTTGCCGCAATAGAAGTCAGCAATCTCTCCACCCGCTTTGGCGAGCACGTTGTGCATGACAACATCAACCTGCAAGTACAACGCGCTGAAATTTTTGCCATCATCGGCGGCAGCGGCTCTGGCAAATCCACGCTTTTAAGGGAATTGATTCTGTTGCATCGACCGGATGCTGGCTCAATTCGGGTGCTTGGCGTTGATCTGCATAACCTCGCCGAAGACGCCGCGCAGGCCAAAGAACTCAAACAACGATGGGGCGTGATGTTTCAACACGGTGGTTTGTTTGGTGCCTTAACGGTCAAGGAAAATATTGGCCTGCCGTTGCGCGAGCACACTAAGCTCACCGATCAGCTCATTGACGAGATCGCCGATTGGAAGCTGGACCTCGCTGGGCTATCGCGCGAAGTCGGCGCGAAGTATCCGGCCGAGCTGAGTGGCGGGATGTTGAAACGCGCCTCACTCGCACGCGCCCTCGCCCTCGATCCTGAGCTGCTATTTCTCGATGAACCGACCGCGGGCCTCGACCCCGTCAGCGCCAGCGGCGTGGATGAACTCGTGATAAAGCTGCGCGACCTATTCGGCCTGACCATTGTTATGGTGACGCACGATCTAGATACACTGTGGCAAGTTGCGGATCGTGTGGCGGTGCTCGCAGACGGCAAGGTGCAGAGCGTGGGCTCGATGACAGAGCTTTCGCAGCTCGACAATCCGGCCGTCCGACCGTTTTTTGAGGGGCCGCGTGCGCGCGCTGCACAGCCTTCTTTGCCCACTGCTGGAACCCCTTCGGCATCTCCCGCTGCGCAGCCTAATTCAGCAACGGCGCAGCCTATTTCCCTTCAGGTGCAGCCTAATTCAGCAACGGCGCAGCCTATTTCCCTTCAGGTGCAGCCTAATTTAGCAGCGGCGCAGCCTAATTCTGACGTTAACGCTGTATACGCAAAGGCACCCGCCAAATTGGAACCAGCACGCGCGTATTTAGGAACCGTGAGGCCATCATCGAAACCAAAGTGAACTACGCTATTGTCGGTGCCTTCGTACTGGTGCTCGGCTCGGCACTCATCGCGGGCGTGTTGTGGCTCGCATCGGGTGGCGCGTTTCAAACCAGAAACGACCTCTATCTCGCCATCATGGGCGAATCGGTCGCAGGGCTTAACCTAAACGCGCCGGTCAAATACAGCGGGGTCGAAGTCGGCAAGGTAAAAAGCATCAAACTTGATTCGGACAACCCAGAGCAAGTTCGGTTGCTGTTGGCGATTGCGCAAGGCACGCCCATTAAAGTCGACACCATTGCGACCTTAAAAACACAGGGCTTGACCGGTATCGCCTACGTGGAGCTCGATGGCGGCGCGCGTGGCGCCGCGCCATTAACGGCAACGGTCGAAGGAGAATATCCAGTCATTCGCACCAAACCCTCTTTGAGTGCGCGACTGGAAAATATTCTGACCAACGTGTTGGCGAAGGTCGACACACTATCGACCAACCTCAGCGCGGTGCTCAGCGACGAAAACCGCATTGCATTCAGTCGATCGCTCGCTGACATTGCGGTGGTCACACGCACGATTGCGGCGCGCAAAGACAGCATTGATGCCGGTCTTGCCAACGCCGCACGCACGTTTGATAACAGCGCTAAGATCAGCGCGCAACTTAGCGCACAAATCGAGCCACTGCTAATTCGCATTGGTCGCGGCGCGGATGCCATCGAAAAGATGGGAAACGAAACTGCGGCGGCGAGCGCCAGTGCAGGCAAGACCGTTGCGTCAGTTGGTGCCGATGTGCAGCGCTTTACCGAATCCACATTGCCCGACCTAGAGCGGGCATTGAACGAACTTAGCGCGCTGTCCAGTTCGTTGCGTCGGCTCAGCGAGCAAGCGCGGCACAACCCAAGCGCTATCGTTTCCGGCCCTAGTGTGGTGCCAAACGGACCAGGCGAAACAAATACGAGGCCGAAACCAAAATGAAAACTTTTTACGCGTTGCGATCGCTGCGCTTCATTGTTTGTATCGGGAGCGTCGCAATCGCCAGCGGCTGTGGCGGCGTGTTCCCGTCTGCGACGCCACAGGCGGCTTTGTACTCCCTTGATGCCACGCCCAGTGCCATTGCTGGGACGGAAAATGTACAAGACAAAGCAAAAGAAAAACGATTAGCGACTGTGGTCGGCACGTTACCGACGCTGATCGTCAGTCCGGTACAAGCTGCCGCAGGCTACGACAGTCCGCGCATGCTTTATGTGCGTGACAATCACCAGATTGAATATTTTGCGCAGAGTGAATGGGTTGATACACCGGCCCGTATGCTGACGGGAATTGTGGTCACGGCGCTCGACAACAGCGGGGCATTTGGTGCGGTTGTATTGACCCCAACTGCAGCGGTGGGCGATATCCGGCTGAATATTGAAGTCGTACGGCTTCACCAACATTTCGGCGGCGGGCCAAGACAGGTGCGTCTCACGATGCGCGCCTACCTAGTGGATTACGCGAGTCGCAAAGTATTAGCGTCGCGTGAATTCGACGAGACGGTGGCGGCACCGAGCGAGAATCCGCAAGGTGGTGTTGTCGCCGCAAATCGTGCGGCGCAGCTTGTGATGTCGCGCCTCGCAAGCTTTTGCGCTGACGCCTCCGTTGCGTGGCAGACCGACGTTGCTAACAAAGTGCGTAAGCTGCCACCCACAAAGTGACGCTGGATCAGCGACTCGCAATCGGTATATCGCATTTGATTAGTCGCGTGTTCGTTCTCGCACAGACCGAGCCATAGCGCACTTTTATGCTGCGTCTATTTCATCCAATAGGAACGCTAATGACACCGCCGCGCAAAGGCCAAGCGCCACCACCGCTGACTCGGAATGAATTCAAAATTCAGTTCCATCGTTCGTTTGTTGACCCTACGTTCAAACCCATCGAGGACGCACTATCGAAAGTAGAACAGGTCGCGTGGGTCAACTATCAAGAAGGACATAAGGCGCCCCTGACTAAAAAAGCGGGCGCGCGATTTTTTGACCCTGACTACGATCTATCAGCTGAATGGAAGGCTACCAGCCAACGTTTAAAGGCGCTCGAAAAGCTGCAAAAGAATCCGCACACCCCGTCTCGTGTGCTGTTGGTGTGCGGTTCAGCGCGAAACGACGGTAGCTGTCCAGGCGAAATTTCCAAGACGTGGCGTCTAACGATGCTGGCGAAGAAAGTGTTGCTGTCAGAACAAATTGACGTTGACGTGCTCGACTTGAGCCTATTGACATCCGACTACGATAAACATATTCATCCTTGCAAGGGTTGCGTTTCGACCGCGATGCCTTTGTGCCATTGGCCTTGCAGTTGCTACCCAAATCACGGCCAGCGACAAACCAACGATTGGATGGCCGAGATTTATGAGAAGTGGGTCGCGGCGCACGCCGTGATCATCCTCACCCCTGTCTATTGGTATCAGACGCCGAGTGTTTTGAAACTAATGATCGACCGACTGGTCTGCGCGGACGGCGGCAACGCCGATCCCACTACGACAAATGGTAAAGACGCAAAGAAAGCCAAGGCCTTGGAGCTCGCGGGATGGGCGTACCCAAAACATCTCGCCGGCCGTGCTTACGGTTTGGTGGTGCACGGCGACGTCGCGGGCATTGAAGGCGTGCGGCGTGGTCTGTCTGATTGGCTCGACTGGATGGGCTTAATCGATGCCGGCGCGAGCGCGCGTCTGGACCGCTTCATCGGCTATTACGAAACCTATGCCGAAAGTCATAAGGCGCTTGACCGCGATCTTGCGTTGCAGGAAGAGGTTCGCAACGTTGCCCGTGCGGTGGCGGTGGCGGTTAGTGAGTTGCGCTTGGGTAAGCTTCGCTCGCCGGATGCGGGCTTGATGAAACCCCGCCCAAAGTAGGCTTGCTGCAGCGCTGAGAGCCCACTGCAAAGACACCGCAGATTTGTTAAACGAGTGGGGCAAAAAAAGTCGAAGCAAAAATAAGGTAAGTTTGTTCTCGCACAGACCTCACATATTGGCGCGTCTATTCTGCCCATGCGAACCAATCGGACTGAAGCGGCTGCAGTGGTGGTAAAGCTGGACGGCAAGTTTGTTTTTAATCACAAACGCGCCGAAACGCCAAATTGCCTGCAGGCCTAACCACCATCATGCCTAACCACCAGCCCGCAATAATTTTCGCGATTTAACCGATGCGACACCAACCACGACAGTGTAATTCACCCCAGGAGTCGACAAATGAGCAACAGCATAGTGAATGATCAAGACCAGCAAAAGCAGTCCCGCGACAGTGAAGGCGCATATACAGAAACGATACCGCTGCCTAGCCACGAGCAGCAACAACAGCGAGGCGGCAGTGACGACGATGGCGGCGACGCGCCTGACGGTCAAGTCCGTCCACGCGAAAGCCGGGCTGACATCGACGGGCGCGGTGGGAAGGCCGTCGTGCACCCGGAGGACGACATTGACGACGATTCTGACGATGAGACCGCCGTCCGGCAGCCTGGGCCAACCGCCAATTAAATCAACCAACAAGCTACGTACCTTGTAAATCAACCTTCTTTAGGAGCTTTACATGCAAACCACGAACCCAACTGTAACGAACAAACCACAATCCGGAAAAATTAGTGATCCGGCGAACAACCATAAACATACCAACGGCAATAAAACAACTCAACCGGATGCGTCAACAGACAATGTAAAAAATGGTATGGATAAGCAGTCCGATAAGATGACCACCGCTAAACGAAGCTGATCTTTACCCACCAAGCTGCTGGCGAGTATTTCTTCGTCAGCTGGTAGGCCACCGTGTAGGTCGCACGGTGGCAGCACTTGGGTGAGCAAAGCGATACGCAACGGTCGCAGCTTTTTTGCGTTTGCCGGCACGCTGCGTTTAGGTTCAAGCCACTCCACACCGCGCCACCGTACTGCATCGCCGCCTCCCATCTCGCCAACGGATGGTACAAGATAGGTCCAGCCTTACGTGCGCCAGCGAACCGAGCGTGCCAATCAATCACGCTAGTCTGTGTTGATCGCTCCCCGCTAAACAGCGTCCCGCCCGTCGGGCATTGGTAATCCGGCTTGGACGGCAATCCCCCTAACCTAAAATTGCGCTTCTGATGAAATACAAAGACTATTACGCGATTCTTGGTGTGGAGCGCGCAGCGTCAGTGGCGACGATCAAAAAAGCATACCGAACCTTGGCCCGAAAGTATCATCCGGACGTGTCAAAAGACCCTGACGGTGAAGCCAAATTCAAAGACCTCGCTGAAGCCTATCAAACGCTAAAAGACGCTGACAAACGCGCCGCCTATGACCAGCTTGGACCACACGCGGCGGGGCAGGACTTTGCACCGTCACGCGATTGGGGTGAAACTTTCCATCGCGAATTCGGCGGCGAACAGCAATCGTTTGACGGCATCGATCTTTCGGATTTGTTTGCCAATCTTGGTCGGCAGCGCGCGGCACAGCCCGTCACTGGCGAGGATTTTGAGGTCACCACGACGATTCAACTTGAAGACGCGTTCACCGGTCGCGAGGTCACACTGAATTTAAATATGCCGGTGTTTGACAACGCTGGACGGGTGCGTCGCGAGGCGAAACAATTCATGGTGGTGGTGCCCAAAGGTGCTACGCAAGGTCAGCGGTTGCGGTTGCGCGGCAAGGGCGGGCCTGGTGCGAACGGTGGACGCAACGGCGACCTGTACCTCACCATCAAAATCGCAGCGCACGCGTTGTATCGATTTGACGGACATGATCTGTATATCGATCTTCCTTTAACGCCGTGGGAAGCCTCTCTTGGATGCGTGGTCGAGGTTCCTACGTTGGGCGGCATGGTGAATTTAAAAATCGCGCCGGGCACCATCGCCGGGCAGCAGCTGCGTTTGGCCAAGCGCGGCTTACCGATGTCGCCTAGCCATGGTGAATTAAAGAGCGGTGACCTATTTGCAATCGTCACGCTGGTCATGCCACCAGTTCTTTCAAATGCAGAATCGGCGCTGCTAAAACAACTCGCCGACATTTCAACCTTTGACCCGCGAAAACACTTTGATCAGGAGAATGTTTGTGCCTAACGCGATGCCAAATTCGATAGTGGATCACCGCAACACGATGTGGCTTGACCCATCACAATTCGTCACGCTAGCGGAGCTGATGCAAATCTCCGGCTTTACGGAGCACGATATCCGCGACTTTGTCGATATTGGTGTGCTGGTGCCAGCGGCGAGTAGCGCCGTCCAGCCGGAATTCAGCGCGGCGTGTGTCATGACGGTTCGTAAAGCGGGTCAGCTTAAAGCCGATCTGGATCTTGATCAGAACGCATCGGTGCTCGTGATCACGTTGCTTGAGCAGATTCGCTCGATGGAGTGCGATATGGGTAGGCTACGCGCACTGCTACCGGTATTTCGCCGCCTATAGATTCGCAACGCTACGCGTGCTTCGCAGCCGAATGATTTGAACAGACTTACCGAAGCCCTTGCTCCACGGTTTTCATTCCGACCGCAGCACAGCGGGGTGGAAGAATCCTCCGTTGACATTTTCATTTCGCGCCGACCCGCAGAGCTAACTATTCCACCCTGTCATTCCGACCGCGGCAGAGCGGAGCAATCTGCTTTATACGATTTTAAAGGCAGATCTCTCCACTTTGCTCGCGATGCCAAGGTTCTATTTTGATGCTCCGCTTGGGATGACAAAGTTCTATTTGGGCGTTGTAAATGCCCCCATCAAATGC